>CAZXMK010000121.1:0-8645 GCA_964641935.1 uncultured Syntrophaceae bacterium | reverse complement strand
GAAATTCCCTTCTTCGCCCTGCAGGAGCTGCGGGTTCTCCGCAACCGGGGCCTCATCGACCCGGAACGGATCGAGGAGTACATCGCCCGGGACGGTTACGCCGGCATGGCAAAGGCCCTGACCGAGATGTCCTCCGCGGACATCATCCAGGCCATGCTGGATTCGGGCCTCCGCGGCCGCGGCGGCGCCGGATTCCCCACGGGCCTGAAGTGGAAATTCTGCTCCACCTCCCCCGGCGACATCAAATACGTCCTCTGCAACGCCGACGAGGGCGATCCAGGGGCCTTCATGGACCGCAGCGTACTGGAGGCGGACCCCCACGCGGTTCTCGAGGGCATGGTCATCGCGGCCAAGGCCATCGGAGCCCACCACGGATACATCTACTGCCGGGCCGAGTATCCCCTGGCCATCCACCGCCTGAACATCGCCATCAACCAGGCAAAGGACATGGGCCTCCTGGGAAAGGACATCCTGGGCACGGGCTTCGACTTCGACCTGGAGATCTACCAGGGCGCCGGCGCGTTCGTCTGCGGTGAAGAGACGGCGCTTATGACCTCCATCGAGGGCAAGCGGGGCATGCCCCGCCCGCGGCCGCCCTTCCCCGCCGTCGCGGGCCTCTGGCAGCGTCCGTCGGTCCTGAACAACGTGGAGACCTTCGCCAATGTCGCCCAGATCATCCTGAAGGGCGCCGCCTGGTACGCCGGCGTCGGCTCGGAAAAGAGCAAGGGAACCAAGGTCTTCGCACTGACGGGCGACGTGAACAACGTGGGCCTCGTGGAGGTCCCCATGGGAACGCCCCTGGGAACGATCGTCTACGATATCGGCGGCGGCATCCCGAAGGGAAAGAAATTCAAGGCCGCACAGCTGGGAGGACCCTCCGGGGGATGCATCCCGGTCCAGCACCTGAACGCCCCGGTGGACTACGAAAAAGTGGCCGAACTGGGCGCCATCATGGGCTCCGGCGGCCTGATCGTCATGAACGAGGACAATTGCGCCGTCGACATGGCCCGATTCTTCATGGATTTCTGCCAGGACGAGTCCTGCGGGAAGTGCACCCCCTGCCGCGAGGGAACCAAGCGGATGCTGGAGATCCTCACGAACATCGCCCATGGCAAGGGCAAGGAAGGCGACATCGAGCTCCTGGAGGAGATGGCCGGCATCATCAAGGACGCCTCCCTCTGTGGCCTCGGCCAGACGGCGCCCAACCCGGTGCTCAGCACCATCCGCTACTTCCGCCAGGAGTACGAGGAGCACATCCGGGACAAGCACTGCCGGGCGGCCGTCTGTGCGTCCCTGTTCAAGTCCCCCTGCCAGAACACCTGTCCCATCGGGATGGACGTTCCGGCCTACATCGGCCTGATCCGGGCGGAGCGTTTCGAGGATGCCTACAAGGTGCTCCTGAAGACGAACCCCTTCCCATCCGTCTGCGGCCGGGTGTGCGACCATAAATGCCAGTCCAAGTGCCGCCGGGGAAAGATGGACGAGCCCATTGCCATCAAGTTCCTCAAGCGGTTCATCACCGACAACGCCCCGCGGCCCGAGGTCAACCCCGTTCCGGTCACCCGGAAGGAAAAGATCGCCGTGGTCGGCGCCGGTCCGGCGGGCCTCACGGCCGCCCGGGACCTGGCGCTCCGGGGCTACGCCGTGACGGTCTTCGAGGAGCTTCCCGATCCGGGCGGCATGCTGCGGTGGGCCATTCCGTCCTACCGGCTGCCCCGGAACATCCTGGCAGGCGAGATCGACGACATCCGCCGGCTCGGCGTCGAGATCCGATGCAATGTCCGGGTCGGAAAGGATCTCCCCTTCGACAAACTGGGCAAGGACTTCGACTACGTCTACCTGGCCACGGGCGCCCACAAAAGCACAAAAATGGACGTCCCGGGAGAGGATCTCCAGGGCGTCTGGGGTGGCGTGGAATTCCTGCGGGCCTTCAACCTCGATGAAAACGCCTGGATGAAAGGCACCAGGACCCTCGGATCGAAAGTGGCCGTCATCGGCGGCGGCAACTCCGCCATCGACGCCGCCCGCTGCGCGAAGCGGATGGGCGCCGATGTGACCATTCTCTACCGGCGCGAGCGGAAGGAGATGCCCGCCGCGGAGGAGGAGGTCACAGCGGCCCTGGACGAGGACATCAGGATCGAGTTCCTCGCGGCGCCCCTGCGCATTGAAGGAAAGGACGGCAAGGTCAGCGGCATCACCTGCGAGCGCATGAAGCTCGGTGACTTCGACCGGAGCGGCCGCAAACGGCCCATCCCCATCCCCGGCTCCGAGTTCACCCTCTCGGTGGACGCCGTTGTGGCGGCCATCGGCCAGGTGCCCGACATGGCCTTCGTTCCCAAGGACAGCGGAGTCGTCATCAACAAGTGGGACTGCTACGACCTGGCCAAGGGCAGCAAGTCCCGAACAACGAATCCGAAGTTCTACGCCGGCGGCGACGCCGTCACGGGTCCAGACACGGTGATCGGCGCCATCGCCGCGGGTCACCAGGCGGCGGCGGACATCGACGCCGGCATCCGGGCCGAGGCGGGCGAACCCGCCTGGGTACCGCCGGAGGAGGAGAAGATCGACGTTCCCCTCCTCATCGACGAGGAAACCCAGGAGGCACCCCAGACGAAGATGCCGGAGCTCCACGGAGCCGGGCGGAACACGTCTTTCGCCGAGGTCGAACTCGGATTCACCCGGGAGTTGGCCATCGCGGAGGCCTGCCGCTGCCTGCGCTGCGACGCGGAAATATAGGAATTCCTTGACCGGAGTTTATCGATAGAACATCACGGAGGACATTGCATGTCACAAGTAACCCTGACCATAGACAACCAGAAAGTCAGCGTGGAGGCGGGGACGACGATCCTGAATGCCGCGAAGCAGGCGGGCGTACGGATCCCCACCCTCTGCGCCTGGCAGGAAATCGGACACACCCCCGGCGCCTGCCGGGTCTGCATGGTTGAGGTGGAGGGCCAGCGGGGCCTCATCGCCTCCTGCGTATTCCCCGTCAGTGAGGGGATGGTCGTCAAGACGACGACCGACCGGGTCCGGACCGCCCGGCGCCTTGTCGTGGAACTGCTCCTGTCCAACCATCCCCAGGAGTGCAACTTCTGCGTCCGCAACGGCAACTGCGAGCTCCAGAGGGTCGCCGAAATGGTGGGCGTCCGCTCGATGCGCTTCGACGTCCCCGAGTCCTTCCCGGAGAGCATGATCGACCGGTCCAGCCCGTCCATCGTCCGGGACAACCGCAAGTGCATCAACTGCCACCGCTGCATCACCGTCTGCGAAACCGTCCAGTCGGTAAGCGTCCTGACGCCGTCGTACCGGGGCAGCGACGTCCGGGTCACCCCGGCCTTCAACCTGCCCCTGATCGAGTCCACCTGCGTCGCCTGCGGCCAGTGCATCCTCGCCTGCCCCGTGGGAGCCCTCTATGAAAAGGACGACGTGGACTCCGTCTGGGAGGCCCTCCAGGATCCGACAAAGCACGTCATCGTCCAGGAGGCCCCGGCCATCCGGGCCGCCTTAGGCGAGGAATTCGGCCTGCCCCCGGGATCCCTCGTGACGGGCAAAATGATCGCCGCGCTCCGGCGCCTGGGCTTCGACAAGGTCTTCGATACGAACTTCACCGCCGACCTGACGATCATCGAGGAAGGCAACGAGCTCCTGAAGCGGGTCAAGGAGGGAGGCACGCTGCCCATGATCACCTCCTGCAGCCCCGGGTGGATCAAATTCTGCGAACATTTCTATCCGGACCTGCTGGCCCACCTGTCCACCTGCAAGTCGCCCCAGCAGATGTTCGGGGCCCTGGCAAAGACCTATTACGCCGAGCAGGCCGGCATCGATCCGAAGGACATCGTCGTCGTCTCCATCATGCCCTGCACGGCCAAGAAGTTCGAGGCCTCCCGGCCGGAGATGAATTCCAGCGGCTTCCGGGACGTGGATTACGTCCTCACGACCCGGGAACTGGGCCGGATGATCAAGGAGGCAGGCATCGACTTCCTCAACCTGCCGGACGAGGATTACGACGCCCCCATGGGCGAGTACACCGGCGCGGGGACGATCTTCGGCGCCACCGGCGGCGTCATGGAAGCGGCCCTCCGGACGGTCTACGCGGTGGTGACCGGCGAGAACCTGCCGAGCCTCGACATCACCCCGGTCCGCGGTCTGGAGGGGGTCAAGGAGGCGGCGCTGACGGTCGGCCCCCTGGGCGAGGTGAAGGTGGCCGTCGCACACGGCCTCTCGAACGCGCGCAAGCTGATGGACCTGATCCGGGCGGGAAAGGCGAACTACGCCTTCATCGAGGTGATGTGCTGTCCCGGCGGCTGCATCGCCGGCGGCGGGGAACCGATTCCGACGAACAACGAGATCCGCATCCTCCGCTCTTCGGCCCTCTATCGGGACGACAAGGATGTCCAGAAACTCCGCCAGTCCCATGAGAATCCGTCGATCACGAAGATCTACGAGGTCTTCCTGAAGGAGCCCCTGGGCCACAAGTCCCACGAGCTTCTGCACACGCACTACACGAAGCGGGGGACCGACGTGCCCCACCGGGCCTACGAAGGGTCGTGGGAGGATCCCCACCACCCGTCGAACTGACCGGCCGGATAAAAAAAGCGTCAAGAAGGGGGGATGGACTTCAGTCCGTCCCCCTTTCCTATGGTACTTCGGTGCGACGCGGCGGAAGCCCTTTCCGCACACGGACAAAGGAGAGCCCCAGGAGAACCGTGCAGGCGATCATCGCCCCCAGGGCGATCGGGCGGGTAAAAAAGATGGAGAAGTCGCCCCCGGAGATGAGCAAAGACCGGCGCAGGTTCACCTCCAGCATGGGTCCGAGGACGAACGCCAGGATCAGCGGAGCCGCCTCGTAGCCTCCCCGTTTCAGAAAGAAGCCGGCAACACCGAAGACCACCATCACGCCGATGTCGAAGACGCTGTTGTTGATGGAATAGGCGCCCACGACGCAGAGCAGGAGGATCAGCGGATACAGGACCTGGTCGGGGATCCGGAGGACCTGGACCCACAGGGGGATGAGGGGCAGGTTCAGGACGAGCAGCATGGCGTTGCCGATGTACATGCTGCCCACGACGCCCCAGAAGATGTCCGGATGATCCCGGATCAGCAGGGGCCCCGGTTGGATGCCGTGAACCAGGAAGGCTCCGAACAGGACCGCCAGAACGACGTTCGGCGGAATGCCCAGGGTGAAGAGCGGGATGAAGGACGTGGAGGCGGCGGCATTGTTCGCCGCCTCGGGGGCGGCCACCCCCTCGATGGCCCCCCGGCCGAACCGCTCCGGATCCCTCGCGATCCGCCTTTCCATGCCGTAGGATACGAATGTGGAGAGTACGGGTCCCCCGCCGGGCAGAAGGCCCAGGAAGAACCCCGTCAGGGTTCCCCGGACGATGGCCCACCGGGCCTGCAGCCAGTCCTTCCGGTCCGGGAAAAGGCTCCGGATTTTCACCTTCAGGATCCTGCCGAAGGACGCCTGCTCCACACGGTTCAGGACCTCCGCGACGCCGAAGAGCCCCATGGCGAGCGGGGCCACCCCGATCCCCTCGAACAGGTTGATCACCCCGAAGGTCATCCGCTGCTCCGCCGTGATCGGATCCAGTCCGACACCGCTCAGGATGAGGCCGAGAACAGCCATGATCCCCGCCTTGAGCGGCGATCCCGGGGCCAGGTACGTGACGAACGTGAACCCCATGAGGATGATGGCGAAATATTCCGGCGGCCCGAACTTGAGCGCCACGGAAGACAGTGGCCCGGCGATCAGATGCAGGCCGACGATGCCAACGGTACCGGCAATGAAGGACCCGAAGGCGGCGATCCCCAGGGCGTGACCCGCCCGGCCCTGGCGGGCCATCTGGTAGCCGTCCAGGCACGTCACGACGGAGGCCGTCTCACCGGGAACGTTCACCAGAATCGAGGTGGTCGAGCCGCCGTACATCACCCCGTAGTAGATCCCCGCGAGCATGATGATCGCCCCGGCCGGCGGCAGTTGGAAGGTCAGGGGCAGGAGGATGGAAATCGCCGCTACCGGTCCGAGACCGGGCAGCACGCCGACCAGCGTACCCAGGAGGCATCCGGAAAAGACCAGGGCGAGGTGGTCGGGCCGGGTGGCGATGGAAAAGCCGTAAAGGAGACCGTTCAGGATATCCAACGACGCAACCCCGCGGCTCCGCGATCAAAAGGAAAGAATTCCCCGGGGAAGGGGAACCTTCAGAACGTGGAGAAAAAGGATGTAACTCAGGATGACCGCCAGCAGGGAGCCGAGGAAGACGGTGCGGATCCTCATGCGCCCGAGGCCGAACAGGACGAGCATCAGTCCCGTCGTCGCGACGAGATAACCCAGCACCGGCAGCAGCCAGCAGTACAGGGCCAGGGAGACGACGGCCAGGACGCCGGATCGTCGCGGAAGCCGCAGGGGCCCATCCTCAACCGATGCCCGGCTCCCCGGGTTCAGGAGCATGAGAACGACGGCCAGCAGGGCCAGGCCGAGGCCCGACCAGAAGGGTAGGAAGCCGGGGCCTGGGTTGTCATACGTCCCGATTCCGAGCCTTGTGCCCGATGCCGTGACGAAAACGGCCGCTGCCAGCCAGAGAACGCCGCTGATCCGATCCCGGGTGATCCTGTTCACGCTGTCCAAACCGCCTTCCTGGTCCGGTCCGCCGGGTTTCTACTCCGGAGGCGTGGCCGCCTGCCGGATGAGGCCCGCCGCCCTCAGGTGCCGGTTGATGATCTTCCACTGAACCCGCAGGAACTGCTGGAACGCGCTCGAATCGTAATACACCGGAACCAGGTCGATCCGGTCGAGGGCCTGCAGGAAGTCCCTGTCCCGGACGGCCCGGGCAAATGCATCCTCCAGCTTCCCCGCAATTTCCGGCGGCAGATTCGCCGGTGCGACGACGGCATAGACCGCGTCGTTCGTGAAAGCGTAGCCGGCTTCCTTCATCGTCGGCACCTGCGGAAATTTGGGCGACCGTTTTTCCCCCATCGTGACCAGCAGGCGGGCCTGGCCGGCCTTCACCGAAGGAATGAATTCGGAGGTGACGGAGGCGAAGTCGACGTGCCCGCCCAGGAGAGCCGTCAGTGCCTCGATGCTGCCCTTGTAGGGCACGTGCACCATGCGCACCTTCTCCCGGGCGGCTACTTCCTCCACCGCGGCATGGGTCGTGCTCCCCACGCCGGTAGTGGCATACTTCAGCCGGCCGGGGTTCTTCTTCGCATAGGCCATAAGGTCGGCCATGGATTTCCAGGGTGCGTCCTGTTTCACCACGATCCCCAGCTGCGGGGTGGTGAAGCCGAGGATGGGCCGGAAGCCCGTCAGCGGCTTGAAGGGCACCCGCTGCATCTGGGAGACCCGGATCAGAACTGAACTGGGCGTGGCGCAGAGGGTGTAGCCGTCGGCTTTCTGGGAAAGCAGGGCCGCCAGGGCCACGGTCCCCGTACCCCCGGTCTTGTTCTCGACCACGACCGGCGTTCCCAGGACCTTCTCCGCCGCCCGGGCGAGGGCCCTTGCGCTCAGATCCATGGTCCCGCCGGGAGCAAAGCCGACCAGCAGGGTGACCGGTCGCTCGGGCCAGGCCGCCAGCGCCGGGCCGGTCACCGGAAATCCAATGGAAATGGCAGCCACAACGGCAACGGTCAGCAGAAACCGGATTCTACCGTTCATTCTGGATTCCTCCTCGATAATCATGTTCCGGTGGCCGCCGGACGAGGGCAGGCATTCCTCGGGGCGCTCCGCGAAGAGAACGAAGCCTTCCGGTCACGCCGCCCGCCGGCTTCCCCGCCCCTCGCTCTCAGAGACCGGTACAGAGATCCTCCGCGGCGGCGGCCCGGCAGAATATTCCGTTGAGTGCCGCAATGTGGGAGGCGTGGACCAGCTCAGCGGGCACCGCGACGCTCCCGAAGGACAGGCTCCGTGTGGCACAGGCATCGTGGGCCAGGCTGCAGGCGAAGCCCAGGTCGAAGGCCGCCCGCACAGTGGAATCGACGCACATGTGGGTCATCATCCCGGCGACGACAAGCTGTCCGGCACCGATCCCCCGCAGATGGTCCAGCAGAGGGGTCTCCCGGAAGCTGTTGGGGTAAATTTTCTGAAAGAGCGCCTCACCCTCCCGCGGCCGGACGGAGGCATGGATCTGCACGCCATCCGTGTCCGGCAGGAAAAACGAGGATCCCGGGCGGACCGACACGTGCTGGATGTGGACCACCGGAAGGTTCCGGTTCCGGAAGGCATCCAGAAGCAGCCCGGCTCTTTCTCCGGCCTTGACGCTCCCGGCCAGCTCCATCCTGCCCCCGGGAAAGTAATCGTTCTGGATGTCGATCAAAAGCAGGACTCTTTTCATTTGCACCCCCTTTTTGGTATAGTGGGCACCGCTTCGCTCCGAATCTCCGGGAAGCCGCCGCTTCCCTCCACGAACGGGGGAACTGCATACCACGAATGGCGGTTCCTGTCTCCAACAACGGAAGATCATCCAACACAGTCTGGAAAGGAGGCTTTTATGGCACAGGGCGGCAAGGAACAGCGCAGGAAGAAGGTCATCGAGGTCCTGAACAAGGCGCGGTCCATGGAACTGATGGCCATTCACCAGTACATGAACCAGCACTACAACCTCGACGACATGGATTACGGGGAACTGGCGGCCAAGATCAAGCTGATTGCC
>CAZXMK010000120.1:0-8723 GCA_964641935.1 uncultured Syntrophaceae bacterium | reverse complement strand
CAGGCCAGGTTGCACCGCCAGGTGATCTTGAAGCTCGCCAGGAGGGGGGGCTTTCGCCGGAGCAAGAGGCGGCCCGCAAAAAAACCCGCAAAATCGAATACGTCCCGCATGGGGAAAGTAGAATTCAGGCCCATGAAATTGAATTACCGGTCTCCCAGTGCTGCCTTTCCGGCCGTCCCATACCACAAAGGCCTGTCCCGTCAAATGGAATTCTCTTGCAAATCGAGGTCCTTTCCGTAAGATAGCGGAGCCGCGGGAAACGCCCGCCGAACGGTCTACCGGGGTCATTCCCGGAAACGAAGAAGGTCACAAATACCTTGGATTCCACAGACACCGTCATTCACTATCTCGACAACGCCGCAACATCCTGGCCCAAGCCGGAGGCAGTCTACCGGGCCATGGACCGGTTCAGCCGCGAAATCGGAGGCAGCCCGGGCCGCTCGGCCCACCGCCTCTCCGTCGCCGCGGCCCGGGTCATCCTGGAGGCGCGGGAAAACACGGCCCGTTTGCTCGGGATCTCCGATCCCATGCGGGTCGCCTTCACGAAAAACGCCACGGAGGCCCTGAACCTGGCAATCCTGGGCCTCCTTTCCCCGGGAGACCACGTCGTCACGTCTTCCATCGAGCACAATTCGGTCATGCGCCCCCTCCGTTTCCTGGAGTCGAACGGCGTGGAGGTCACGGCGGTCCGCTGCTCGCGGGAGGGGGTCCTCGACCCGGCGGACGTGGCCGCCGCGATCCGGACGAACACCAGGGCCGTTTTCATAACCCACGCCTCCAACGTGGCGGGGACGATCCTGCCCGTGGAGGAGATCGGGGCCATCACCCGGGAGCGGGGAATCGTCCTGGGCGTCGATGCCGCCCAGACCGCCGGAGCCGTGCCGCTGTCGATGGAGCAGGCAAAGATCGACCTGCTGGCCTTTACGGGCCATAAATCCTTGTTCGGCCCGCAGGGAACCGGGGGCCTCTGTATCGGACCCGGCATGGAGCGGCGGCTCCGCCCCCTCCTTCGGGGCGGCACGGGGAGCCGTTCCGAGTTCGAGGAGCAGCCGGACTTCCTGCCCGACAAGTTCGAGTCGGGAACGCCCAACACGGTGGGCCTGGCGGGTCTGGCCGCCGGGACGGCGATGATCCTGGATACGGGCGTGGAGAATGTGCGGCGTCACGAGGAGATCCTGACAGCGGCCTTCCTCGACGGCCTCCGCTCCCTCAACGGAATCACCCTGTACGGCACCCCGGCAGCGGCCTGGCGCATCCCCGTCGTTTCCCTGAACGTGGGGGACCTGTCACCCGCGGAGGTATCCCTGGCCCTGGACGAGCGCTTCGGCATCCTGACCCGCCCCGGGCTGCACTGCGCCCCGGCGGCCCACCGGACCCTGAAGACGTTCCCCGACGGAGCCGTCCGCTTCTCGTTCGGCCTCTTCAACGATGCCGCGGATGTAACGGCGGCCCTGGAGGCTTTGGAGGAGATCAGCAGCGGTAGAACATGAGTCATCATCATTCCTTCCGGAGAAACGAATGACCGAAGAGAAAGTCCGCCTGACCGAGACGGTCCGCGGGGCCGGCTGAGCCTGCAAGATCGGTCCGGGCGACCTGCACGAAGTCCTGAAAGACCTCCCGCTCGCCTCGCACCCGAGCCTGATCGTAGGCATGGAGCACGGCGAGGACGCGGGGGTGTATCAACTCCGGGAGGACCTGGCGGTCATCCAGACGGTCGATTTCTTCACGCCCATCGTCGACGATCCGTACGCCTTCGGGCAGATCGCCGCGGCCAACGCCCTGAGCGACGTCTACGCAATGGGTGGCCGGCCCGTCACGGCCCTGAACATTGTCTGCTTTCCCATTGGCCGGATGGACAAAACGATCCTCCGGGAGATCCTCCGGGGCGGGCTGGACAAGATGCGGGAAGCGGGCGTTCTTCTTGTGGGCGGTCACAGCGTCGAAGACGACGAGCCGAAATACGGCCTGTCCGTCCTGGGGATTGTCCATCCCGATCGGGTTCTCCTGAATCGCGGCGCCCGGCCGGGGGACCGGCTGATCCTGACGAAGCCCCTGGGTACCGGCATCGCCGGCACGGCCATCAAGGCGGGAATGGCGAGCCCGGAGCTGGCAGAGGAGGCGGTCCGCTCCATGGCTGCCCTCAATGCCGCAGCGGCGGCGGAAATCGAGAAGACCCATGGAATCCACGCCTGCACCGACATCACGGGATTCGGCCTCCTGGGCCACGCCTGCGAGATGGTCGAGGGAACCCAGGCGGGACTGCTGATCCGTTCGTCGGAGGTCCCATATTTCAAGGGCATCCGGGATCTGGCCGAGACGGGAATCCTTCCGGGAGGTCTCCACCGGAACCGGGCCTTCCGGCAGGGAATGGTTATGGTCGACTCTTCCTGCCCTCAATGGCTGGCGGACATCCTCTACGACCCCCAGTCGTCAGGCGGCCTCTTCGTCGCCGTGGACGCCGGGGAGGCGGAAGAACTCCTCCGGCGGATCCGGAATGCCGGCGTCGAAAGCGCCGCGATCATCGGCGAGGTCACCGCGGAAAACCCGGGCCGGATCCGGGTGGTATAAGAATTTCGAAACGATTGTCGCCGGACGTATCATCCCTGGAAACGAAGAAAAACCCGCATTTTTCGAGCACACGGCGGGATATCGGGTTTGCAGGCGCGGCATGGGCGACGACTTTCTGCACCCGCCCGTCGGCAAAGGCGCGGCGGACGAGCATGCCGGCCATTTCCGTCGCACATCCCAGTCCCCGCCAGCCGGGCATGACGGAAAAGCCGATCTCGACGGTGCCGTCGTCGCCGGGGGGTCCGAAGTATCCTCCGGCGCCCACCAGAACCGAAGGCCCGCCTGATTCTCCCCTCCGAAGCGCATACCAGACATGCCATCCGGCAACGTCTGCGCCGCCTTCCTCCAGGCGTTCCCGAAAATACTCCCGGGCGTCCCGGTCGTATTCACCCGGTGGCCATCCCGGTTCGACCCGCGCGTTCAGCAGGGATGCCAGGCATTCGGGGGATTCATCCTCGGCGAAAAGATGGTCCGGCGTGGCCGCGATCATCTCCAGGGAACCGGCGGACATTGCGGCCGGCTTGGGGGTGGAATTCATGGTTTCACGTAAATAGGAAAAGGGGACACGCCTGCGTTCCTGGTAACGGCAAAAAAAATAAGGGGACGGATTGGGAATCGGTCCCCTTTTCTGTGTTGCTTGATGAGGGACCCATGAAACCTGTCCCTCGTTCTCTTTTTTCGTTTTTTATGCGTCGGAGGAGGAAGATTCGGGTTTTGCGGAATCGCCGGAGGTCGTCTCCGAAGAGGATGAAGATTCCTTGGACTCGTGAGTCTCGGCCTTGGGGGCCTTCTTTCCGCCGTAGTCGGTCACGTACCAGCCCGACCCCTTCAGGTGGAACGTCGTCTGGGACATGAGCTTGTTCACCGGCCCCTTGCAGAACTGGCAAGACGTTGCAGGGTCGTCCGTGATCCGCTGGAACATCTCGAAAACCTTCCCGCATTTCCGGCATTTGTATTCGTAGATCGGCATCTCCTCAAACCTCCATCCAAATCTTAATTCACCCAGTCTCCCAGCCGATACCGGCTGTCGAAGCATTCGGCCACGATCCCCACTTCCGGTTGCCGCAGGCCCTGGAGGATGGTCCGTGTGATTCCGTGGACCTTCTCCTCTTCCCTGATCTTGTCCGCCTCCGGGGCATCAAAGTCGATTTCCCCCCGGTCGAAACGGATGATATGCACCAGTTCGTGAGCGGCGATGTACAGGAGCAGCGGATTGAGCCGGATGAAAGAGGTGCCCCGCTCCACGGCGTCGAGAATCCGGTTGTCCTGGAGGCACACCCTGTAGAAGTGCATCCCCGGAGCCTGCCCCAACCCCGCCTTCTCCCGACCCGACTGGTATTTGCACAGGTGGGCGAAGGCCTCGTCCCGCACCTCGTGATCCTCGAGGAAAGCCAGGGTTTTCACGTCGTACCGGTGGGCCTTCATGCCTTCCCCGGTCATCCGGAAGTGCCTTCCCACCAGGTTTTCCGCCTGGGCAAAGGCGCTGCCGGCGATCTGAACCTGTGTGGGAGTGAAGAACCGGTCCATCATCGTTACCCCGGACCTCGATGAGGTTTTCAAATCCGGGCTAAATATAGTGCTTCCCCAAACCGTGTCAAGCTCTTTAATGCATTTCGCCTGGCCCTCTGGGCACGCCGAAACATCCGTATTTTTAAATACTTCGAAAGCATGGATGAATGAGCGGACTTCTGTGCACCCCGGGAAGGGCTCCTCCCCCCGGCCACACCGCCGTCCATTATTTCGGGATCGGCGCCGAGGTCATGAGGTACTTCAGGTCGTCGTCTTCGAACCGGATCGAAAATCCCACGAAGGGGGAGCGGTTGTCCTTGTTGATGAAATCGTCCCAGCCGGCGGTCAGGTACAGGTACTTGAGGAGGCGCCACTCCCCGTACCCCTTCAGGTGGGCCCGCCGGTTGTCGTCCGTGAAGTCGAAGGCCTCGAAGGTCAGCCGGAGCCGGTCGTTGAAGGCCAGGTAATCCAGGCCTGCGCCCCCCGTTGATTCGAAGATGCCGCCCCTCAGGACGAGGTCCCGGTAGCGCTTGGCCACCTGGGCGTTAAAGAGGAGCCCGTTCTTGTCCCACTCCTCCACCCGGCTTGTCACACCGTTCACCGTATAATCCCGGATATACTTGCGGCCCCGGGGATCGGCGACGAGGCCCAGGATGTAGAAATAGTCCTCCCGGGGCTGGATCCGGAGGTTCACGTAACTCTTCCAGTTGTTGTGCTCGATGAGATACTCGCCACGGTAGCCCAGGTGGGTCCGGTACTGCTCCTGTTTGGCCAGGTAGCGGTTGATGCCCGCGAGGCCGGCGTTTAGATTGTTCACCGTCTCGTCCTCATTGATCAGTTTGCCGAGGGTTCCCTTCCCCTGGCTGAGCTTGTCCGAGACGTCCTGCAGGGACGCGACGGTCTTGTTGAGCCGGTCCGCCATCTCATCGTCTTTGACAAGCTTCCCGACGGTTCCCTCCCCCTTCCGGATCCCCTCGGTGACTTCGCTCAGGGAGGCAAAAGTCTTCTCCATCTCCTTGGAAGCACTCTGGAGATTATCCACCACCTGGGCGATCTTCTGGTCGTTCTGAGTCACCACCCTGTTGAGGTTTTCGCTCAGCATGCGGCCGTTCTCCAGCATGGCGTGGAGGGTCCGCTCGTTGTTCTTGACGACTGCATTGAGATTGACGGCCAGCTGCCGGATGCTGGTGACGATGTCCCCCACGGCCTCCTGGCCGGCCTGGCCGCCCAGGACCTTGTTCAGGGTCGTCGTGACGCCCCGGATGTCCTCGGAAATCCCGGAGATCTGGTGGATCAGCTTGTCCACGTCGGCCTGGCGCTCCACGTTGGCGATCCGCTCCCCCTCCTCGAGATTGCCGTTCCCCTTGGTCCCCGGGGAAAGCTCAATGTATTTGTCGCCCAGGAGCCCATGGGTCCGGATGGAGGCCGTCACGTCCTTCGCGAGCTCAACGTCCGGCTTGATCCGCAGGGTGATGAGGGCCTTTCCTTCCTGAAGGGCGATGGAGTCGACCCGCCCGACCTCGACGCCGGCGACCTGGACGGAGGCATCCTTGTCGAGCCCTGCCGCGTTCTCGAAGACCACCTGGATCCTGTAGCCCCGCTTCAGGCCGAAGCCCGGCTGGGAAACCTGGAAGGACATGAAGGCCAGGATGATGATGCCCGCGAGGACGAAAAGCCCCACTTTCGCTTCCGTGCTGATGGATGTCATGCAAACCTCCCGCGCGCGGCGGTCCCCCCCGGCGCTCCCTTACAGAATCTGAATGGGCCCTTCCGTGCTGCCCGTGAGGAACTGGACCATCACGGGGTTCCGGGACGCCCGGACCTCCTCCGGGGTTCCGTATTCAATGATGCGGCCTTCATAGAGCATGGCGACACGGTGGCCGATCTCAAAGACCGATTGAATGTCATGGCTGATGACGACGCAGGTCAGGTTGAAGGCCCGCTGGGTCTCGATGATGAGCTGGTTGATGGCCTCCGTCATGACCGGGTCCAGTCCTGTCGTGGGCTCGTCGAACAGAACGATCTGCGGCCGCATCGCCAGCGCCCGGGCCAGGCCGACGCGCTTCCTCATGCCCCCGCTCAGCTCCGAGGGCATCTTCTCCTCCACACCCGAGAGACCCACCGCCGCCAGGCGGTCGCGAACACTGTCCATGATCTCCGCACTGGACATGTTCGTGTGCTCCCGAAGGGGGAACGCCACGTTTTCCGCCACGTTCATGGAATCGAAGAGGGCCGCCTCCTGGAAGAGCATGCCGAACTTCTTGCGGACCTCGTTGAGGTCCTTGTCATTCAGGACCGTGATGTCCTCCCCTTCCACGATCACCTGCCCGCTGTCCGGGCGGATCAGGCCGATGATGTGCTTCAGGAGGACGCTCTTTCCGCCGCCGCTGCGGCCGATGATGACCGTCGTCTTCCCTTTCTCGACGGTGAGGTTGAGTCCGTTGAGAACCTTCTGCTTTCCAAAGGACTTGTGAATGTCGACCAGTCGTATCATCTCAGAACATCATCGCCGTCAGGATATAGTCGCTCACCAGGATCGAAATGGACGCCAGGACCACGGCCTCCGTGGTGGCCCGGCCGACCCCCTCCGCGCCGCCCCGGGTGTTGAAACCCTTGTAGCAGCCGATCAGGGCCATGAGGAGGCCGAAACAGGCGGCCTTCACAAGGCCGCTGTAGATATCATTCAAGGTTACGTATTTGAAGATGTTTTTCATGAAGGCGCCGGAGTTGATGTTCAGGATATGGACGCCGACGAAGTATCCTCCGAGAATGCCCATGAAGTCGGACACGACGGTCAAAAGCGGAACCATCAGGACACCCGCGATGAGCCGGGGCACAATCAGGTGCTTCACCGGGTTCGCGGCCATGACCGCCAGGGCGTCGATCTGCTCCGTGACGCGCATGGTCCCCAGTTCCGCCGCCATGGCCGAGCCGGCCCGGGCGGTCACCATGAGCGACGTCAGGACCGGCCCCAGTTCGCGGGTCATCCCGAGAGCAACGGTGGACCCGACGAGGCTCTCCGCGGCAAACATCCGGAATCCGTGATATCCCTGGAGCGCCATGACCATCC
The DNA here is from genome assembly GCA_964641935.1 of uncultured Syntrophaceae bacterium. Lineage (GTDB taxonomy): Bacteria > Desulfobacterota > Syntrophia > Syntrophales > PHBD01 > PHBD01. Next base: position 1,576 of record CAZXMK010000120.1, on the reverse strand, counting down.
CCGTGAAGGTCCCCGTCAGGACCACCACAAAGATCGACTTGACCCCCACGAACTCCATCTGCTTGAAAATCTGGCGCGCTTTCAGGGGAGGGCGGACCATCCAGGACAGGGCCGACAGGAACAGAAGAAGAATCCTCCCCAGTTCCTCGACGTTCTCCAGGACGATCCGGCCGATGCGCTCAACGGTGGCTGTCGGGCCGTTCATTCACAGGGGCCCTCGCTTGGCCGCGTGGTCCTCAAGGGCGGACTGGATGATTCGGTCGATGACGCCGGCCTGGGTGATCCCGGCCGCCGCCGCCTGGTGGAAAAGGACCGTGGAGGGCGTCATCCCCGGCAGGGTGTTGGGTTCCAGAACGGCCACCCGGCCGTCGGGACGGACGAACATGTCGATCCGGGCGTATCCTTTCAGGTCCAGCGCCCGGAAGGCCGCGACCGCCGTTTCCCGGATCCGCTGGAGGACATCGTCGGGAACCCGGGCGGGCGTCTTGTTTTCTCCCTGGCCATAAAGAAACTTGTCCTCCAGGGAGAGGATTTCCGTCGTGGGAATCGTCTCGGACGGCACCAGAGCCTCAGGTGTCTCCGACCCCAGGACGCCGCAGGTCACCTCGGTGCCGGAAAGGAATTCCTCCACCAGGGCCGTGTTGTCCCAGGAGAAGGCTTCCGCGAGGGCATCGGGAATCCCCGCGGCTGAGACCACCTTTTTCACGGCGGTGCTGCACCCTTCCCGGGTGGGCTTGACGACGCAGGGAAATCCCGCGGTCTCGCCGATCTCCTTCAGGATCGCGTCCGAGTCCGACGCCCAGCGCGCCGCCGAGACGGAAACGGTCCGGGGAACGTCGATCCCGGCGGCTGCAAGGACCCTCCGGCAGACGCCCTTGTCCATTCCCAGGGCGGACGCCAGGACGCCAGATCCCGTGTACGGCACCTGGAGCAGTTCCAGCAGCCCCTGGAGACACCCGTCCTCCCCGTACTTTCCATGGAGGCCGATGCACAGGATGTCAAAACGCTCCCGCAGCGCCTCGTAGGGAATCGGGGAGGCCTCCGCGGTGAGGTCCTCCTCGATGTCCTTCGTACTGTTGCGCATGATCAGCTTGACCGGGATCTCCCAGAAGCGGGCCTCGCTGTCCATGAAAACGGCCGTGGGGTCGTATTTTTTCCGGTCGATCTTGCTGAACATGTTGCGGCCGCTCTCCAGGGACACCTCCTTCTCGGAGGAGACACCCCCCATGACAATTCCCACCCGGATCCTTCCACCCGCCTGTTCGGCCATCATGCCTCCATCCTCTCCGTGCGAAGAAGCCGCCCGCAACGGCCGTTCGGACCCGGCAAACTTCGATTATTTTTATGATTTATTCGTTTCATGAACCGGAACCCGCCGCGAATTGTGCGAGCGGCGGGAGGACATGGGCACCGGATCGGCACCCCGCATCCTTGCCCTGTGCGGCGCGGATGCCACACCCCCCCGAAACCGGCGAAAACATGGCAAATAACCCCGTGAAGATCAAGTGAAAAAACGTTCAGGTCCGGCGGTGCGGCGGCCGCAGGAGATCCTCCACCACCTTGACGGGATTGAAGG
>CAZXMK010000119.1:0-8743 GCA_964641935.1 uncultured Syntrophaceae bacterium | reverse complement strand
TCGCGGAGATGGACAAGGTCACCCAGCAGACAGCGGCGAACGCCGAGGAATCGGCTTCCGCCTCCGAAGAGATGAACGCCCAGGCGATGTCCATGAGAGACGTCGTGCAGGAGTTGATGCTCGTGATCGGCGGGAACGGCAACGGTTACCATCCCGCCGCGGCGGCCGCTCTCGCCGCCCCGGGACGACCGGCGAGGGCGTCCCTGCCGAGGCGCAAGACCGTGGCGGGAAAGGCGCCTTCAAAGGGGGAAAGCACGGCGGCGCTGCCTGTAAAACCAAGCCAGGTCATCCCCCTGGAAGAAGAGGCGGAATTCAAGGATTTCTAAGAAAAACGTGCGCATCCGGGGGAGGCCTCAGGGCCTCTCCCGATCCCTTCGTTCTGAAGAAAGACAGGAGCCGCCCCTGCGCCCCGGATCTCCCGTCCCCGCCGGAAGGGGAGCGGCCGGTGCACGCACCCGGGAAACAGGGTTTGCAAGAGCGCAGCTTGCTACGATTTGTCCTTGGGGCCGTAATGCTGGAAATGACGCGTGATTTTCGGATTGTCCAGGTCGTCCTGGGACAGCTTGGTCAGCATCTCCAGGGCCTGCATGTCCAGCTTGAGGCGCTTGATCTTCTCGTCCAGGAATGGCAGCTTCTTCTTGTAGGCCTTTCGCTGCTCCACCGCCATGAACGGCTTGTCCCTAAGCTCCTGGAAGATGTGGTTCCGTGCCTTGACCATCTCGGAAAGCGCTTTCTTCATGTGCTCGATCCGCTCCTCCTCGGTCATCGAGGCAACGCCCTTCGCCGGAGGGGCGTCCGGGGCGCCCTCCGCCGCAGGGGTCGGCCGGGGCGGCTGCGAAGGCGCCTGCGGGGCAGCGACCGGGGGTGTCCCCGGACCTTCGGCACCGACGGGGGCCGCAGCCTGCTTTTGGACCTGCGTCCGGACATTCGTCACCTGGTAGCTTTCCTCCTTCTTTTCCGACTCTTCGGAGCGGCGGATGCAGACATCCAGGACGAAGTTCCCCTGCTCCGTGGAAAAGGGGATCACGATGCTTGGGCTCTTGAGGATATGGTTGAGCTGGTGATTATGCCCGTGAATGACCGAGGGAATGGCGGCATACACCGACAGCCCGTCCTTTTCAATGCCGCGCCGGGCGGCGCCGGATATCATGTTCGTGAGTTCCCCCACGGCGTCGAGAACGTCGTCGCTCACCTCCGATATCGACTCCCCCAGCATCTGGCCGGCAATGCGGCAGATGCAGGACTCGGTGAAGCTGATGGCCATGGAACCCAGGGCGTCGCCGGTGATGCCGATGATCCCGGAAACGTCCCCGTATGCATCATCACCCTTCTTCAGAAACGGTTTCCCCACGACGGCGTTCGTGGACGCCATGGTCGAAAGAACCTCGCGGGTTGCATTCAGGAAGGGATTGATAATCCTTACATCCATAGATATGCCTCTGTTTTTCGCAGTTCCCTCACGAGTCGAGAATCTGACGGATTTTCAGGGACAGTTCCCCCGGTTGAAAGGGCTTCTGAATGAAACCGTTGCAGCCCTTGTCCATGATCTCCTGGGCCTGATCGCCGAGGCTGAATCCGGTGGACAGGAGAATCCGCGCCTCCGGATTCATCTCCCGGATCCGGTCGAAGACTTCGCTTCCGCCCATGCCCGGCATGATCATGTCGAGAATGACCAGTCCGATCTCCTTTCCCATCCTGCGGTAGAGATCGACCCCCTCCCGTCCGCTCGCGGCCGTCAATACACGATACCCCATGAGCTCGACCAGTTCTCGGGTCACATCCATTACAATCTCTTCGTCATCCACGATCAGGATGGTCTCCTTTCCCGGAACGACGCCCTCCTCCACGGGCTGCTCTTCGACCGCCGAAACCAGCCCCGCCGGAAGATAGATGTCAAAACGCGCTCCGGAGTTGAGGCTGCTGGTGACGAAGATATACCCCTGGTGCGCCTTGACCACGCCATAGACGGCGGCGAGGCCGAGGCCCGCCCCTTTTCCCATGAACTTCGTCGTGAAAAACGGCTCGAAAATCCTTTTGCGGGTTTTTTCGTCCATGCCCATCCCGGTGTCGGTGACGGAGACCCGGACGTAGCGGCCGGGGATCATGGGAATCTCCATGATGTCAGAGTCGCGGATGAGACGGTTATCCGATTCGAGGAAGAGGTTGCCTCCCCCCGGCATAGCCTGGCCGGCATTCACGTAAAGGTTGAGGAGAACCTGCTCCACCTGCGCGCGGTCAACCATGACGCTCCACAGCACGGGCTCCAGCCGCTCATGGACCACGACGTCCTTGCGCGTCCGGCCGAACAACTCGGCGGTCTTGCGGATGAGATCGTTCAGGTTCGTCGGCTTCATCTCGTACTGCCCGGCCCGAGCAAATCCGAGGATCTGGTTCGTCAGACCGGCGCCGGTGGACACCTGCTCCTGGATTTTCTGCAGTTTTTTCACGTGCGGATGCTCCGGAGGCAGCTCCATGAGCATCAGGGAGACCAGCCCCTGAATTCCCATGAGCAGGTTGTTGAAGTCGTGTGCAACTCCTCCGGCCAGCGTGCCGACGGCCTCCATCTTCGCCGCCTGGGCAAGCCGGGCATCCATCTTCTTCCGTTCGGTAATATCGATAAAGCTTACCAGGGCAGCATCTTCCCCCGCATAGGGTATCGGAACCGCCGACAGCAGGGCGGCAAAGGTCTCGCCGCCGGCGCCCCGGAAGATCCTCTCCACATTCGCGATGCTGGAGGATTGGCGAAGCTCTTCCCGGAGTGCGTCTCTCTCGGCCGGATTCTCGTAAAATTCATGGACCGTTTTCCCCCTCACCGTTTCCTCGGAGAGTCCGAAGATCTTGGCCGCCCGGGGGTTGAAGTAGAGGATCCCGTCGTCGGAAAGGCGGGAAGCAACGACGGCGATGGGGATTCCGTCAAGAATCCTCCGGAGTCCCTGTTCCGATTCCTTGAGGGATTCCTCCATCAGCTTCCGGGACGTTACATCGTAAAACGTCCCGAGGCCGGCGGGTTTCCCTTCCCAGTCCACGACCACGGCGAAACAATCCACCCACCGGTCGGCTCCCGCTTTCGTCCGGATCTTGAACTCGTAGTGCGACGGGGCTTCCTGACCATGAGGACTCGAAAATCCATGCTTCCGGAGCATGTCCCGGAAATCGGGATGCGCGATATGCCAGAAGGGCATGCTCAGAAGTTCCCGGGAGCCGAATCCCGTGATGGCCTCCATCCCCGCATTGACGTAGCGGTAGCGATCGTCCTGGTAAATGAAGATCGCGGCGGTCGTGGCTTCCGTCAGCTTGCGGAAACGGTCTTCGCTGCTGCGGTAGGCGTTCTCGATCTGCTTGCGCTCAGTGACATCCCGGATGGACTCGATGGCTCCCACCGCCTCACCGCGGCTGTTGTAAATGACGCTTGCTTTTCCCCACAGGGTCCGCTTCCGGCCCTTGATACAGGGCGCGTCCGTCTCCGCGATGAGGAGGTTCTTCTCTTTCTGGATGAAGGAATATTTTTGTTCGATCTCCTCGTGGGGAGCAAACACCAGGTCGATCAGGATGGGTCTCCGCTCGTTGTAGAAAGGCAGGGCGTATTCATAGTTCCCCCTGCCGATCATGTCTTCCTGCCCGACCCCCGTCATCTCCTCGATGGCCCGGTTCCAGACAATCACCTTCCCCTCGCGGTCGATGACGAGCGTGGGGTCGGGAAGAAAGGAGATGATGTCGCTCATCCGCTGCTGCGACTCCCGGAGGGAATCTTCCACCTTGATTCGCTCGCCGATGGTCGAGCTCAGGGTCTCAAGGACGCCCGAGAGCTCCAGGGACTGATCCTGGACCCTCATTTCCAGAGTCCGGCAGGTCTGACGAACCGCCTCCTCCAGCACCCTGCGCTCGGTGATGTCCTCGTAGGTGGCCACGATCATTCTGTCCCGGAGCGATGCCCCGGTCCGGGACGTGCTGATCATGCATTCGATGTCCTTCCCGTCCTTGCGCCGGCAGGGAAAGGGCTCGGAATGCGTCCGTTCATGCTCGAGGGCCGAATAAAACCGCCGGCCCACCTCTTCGTAATCTTCCGTGCTCCGGTAGAGAAAATGCGTATCCCTGCCGACGACTTCATCCGGACTCCATCCGAAGACGCCGGACACAGCCGGATTCGCGAATAGGATCCGCCGATTTTTCAGCACCAGAACGGCATGAGGAATGGCGTTCAGAACGGATTCCAGGATGTCCCTGCTGTCTTCAGCGCTCATTCAGCCCGCCTTCCAATCCGTTTCATCATGCCCATTCGGTTCCCGCTCCGTCTTTCACTCAGGCCCGGCCATCCGTACCGGCCGTTTTGAATCCCGCGATTCCCAAAGCGGCAGAAGGACAGCGGGAAACCTCGCGCACATTGCATCCGTCAGATCTCCCGGGCATGTCCTTTTCGCCAACGGCCCAGTTTTTCGAACGCATCTTCCACAACCCGGAACAGAAAGTCAACGGGCAGGGGTTTCGCGAAGAAGTCGTCGAATCCCGCTTCCCGGCATTCCTCCACTTCGAAGAGTCCCGTCCAGCCCGTCATGGCGTAAAGAATACAAAGCGGCTTTTCCCGCCGGATCTTGCGGCACAATTCGATGCCGTTCATTCCGAAGAGGTTCAGGTCCAGGAGCAGGAGTCCCACCTCTTCACGGGACAGGATCTCAAGGGCGTCGACTGCTCCTTCGGCCGTCAGGACCCGGTAGCCTTCGTCCGTGAGGATGTCGCGAAAGAAATCCCGCAGCGACTCCTCGTCGTCCACGACCAGAAGGGTCTTCTCGACCGGCAAATCCGATTTCTTCACAAAGACTTCTCCACTGTTTGTCAAGACTTCGGGGCAGCGGATGATTTCCGCGGGATATGGAGCCCGCACCTGTCCGGCCGCGGCATCCCGTCACGGTCTCCACGGCACCCATTCATACAGCCCGTGCATTCCCATGCAAAGGGCCGTCAAATCATACACCTCCGCGGGGAATCCCCCCGGGATCGACGGGAACCCTTCTCACAAAGAAACACATGGATATCTATTCTATTTTCGTGCCGGATCGGCAGAAACTTGAAAAAAAGCGTCAGCCAAACGGAACACATTGATATTTAGACATTTTTCATGGCGATGCAGAGGTCCTGCCGGAAGATTGCGAACTTCGCCTGCCGGCCGTTCAGGACAGGGGGAGGACTCATGTGACACATTTTTGACATGCCGTCATAAACCGCACGAGAGGATTCCTGACGGCGGGTCTTCCGAAGGCTCCCGGAAAATCCCTTTTCAAAGCCTCCATTCGCCGGTATTCTGTCCACCCCCTGCCGGAGCCGGGCCATAACACGCCCGGCGGGAGCGAGCCGGGACATGAGGGACTTTTCACCACCGGTTTTCGCAAGGACATTACGACAAGAAAGGAAACGACATGCCGTTGTACGAGTTCGCCGGCTACAAACCCCGGATTGGCAAAGAAACCTTCGTTCATCCCCAGGCCGTCCTGATCGGGAACGTGACCATCGGCCGGGAGTGCTTCATCGGCCCCGGCGCGGTCATGCGGGCCGATTTCGGACCGATCACGGTCGGCAGCGGTTCCAGCATCCAGGACAACGCCGTCCTGCACGTGACACCCGGCGATGAAGTCATGATCAACGACCGGGTCATCGTCGGCCATGGCGCGATCCTTCACGACGTCAAACTGCACGAGGGATGCACCATCGGGATGGGAGCCATTCTCCTGCAGCGCGCCGTCTGCGGGGAATTCTCGCTGGTGGCCGCCGGGTCACTGGTTCCGCAGGGAATGGCGATCCCCGCCAGAATGATGGCCGCGGGAAGCCCCGCCCGGATCGTCAAGGAGGTCCCGGAGGACCTGGCGGCCTACATCGTCATGGGTGTCGACGAATACCGAAACCTGACCCGGCGGTACCTGGAGTCCTTCCGGGAAGTCGCTCCGCAGCCGGAAATCAGCGCTCCCGGTTGAACAGGCGCAGATACTCGCCGTATCCCTCCCGCTCCAGGTCCTCTTTCGGAATGAAGCGGAGAGCCGCGGAATTCATGCAGTATCTCAGCCCCGTTGGGCGCGGACCGTCCGGGAAGACGTGCCCCAGGTGGGAATCGCCGCGCCGGCTCCGGACCTCGGTCCGGGTCATGAAAAGGCTCCTGTCCTGCCTCTCCACGATGTTTTCCCTTTCCAGGGGCTTCGTGAAGCTGGGCCAGCCCGTTCCCGAATCGTACTTGTCGAGGGAGCTGAAGAGAGGCTCCCCGGAGACGATGTCGACATAGATTCCCTCCCTCTTGTTGTCCCAGTATTCGTTGCGGAACGGCGGCTCCGTACCTTCGTGCTGCGTCACGTCATACTGGAGGGGAGTCAGGCGGGCCTTGAGCGCTGCGTCGTCAGGCTTCACCTTCGCGCCGCTTCCCACTCCCGGGGTGATCGGACATTGGGGTTTCTTCTCTTCATCCTTCCAGACTTTATCCAGGAAAGAATCCCGTCCCGATCCACTCCGGTAAAACCGGTATCGAAGCGGACTTTTCCTGTAGTAACCTTGATGATAATCTTCCGCCGCCCAGAAGCGGCCGGCGGGAAGGATCTCCGTCATGATCGGCCGGGAGAAGCGACCCGACTTCTCCAGGGCCGCCTTTGACTCCTCCGCCTGCATCCGCTGCTCCTCGTCGTGGTAAAAAACAGCGCTCCGGTACTGGCTTCCCCGATCGACGAACTGGCCGCCCCCGTCGGTGGGGTCGATGTGTCGCCAGAACACATCCAGAAGTTTCCTGTAGGAGACTTTCACCGGATCGAAACGGATCTGCACGGCTTCCAGGTGGCCCGTCTTCCCCGAGGATACGTCTTCGTAACGCGGATGGTCCGTCCGGCCGCCCGTGTAGCCTGAGACGACCTCGATAACACCCGGAATCTTTTCAAAATCCGCTTCCACACACCAGAAGCATCCGCCGGCAAAGGTCGCCAGGCGGACGCCGTCTTTCGAACCGGACATGGCCCCTCCCACCTCCTTTGAATTTCCCGCCTGCCCGCAACCGGACAGGAACACCGTGAGAATCGCGGCGATGACGATCGCCAAGCGCACGTTCATGATCTTCCCTCTCCTTTACCGGCTTTTGCCGTGAAAAAAAGGTAGGGCGCATTCGTCCGATGTCAACCGGACGATTCCGTGCAACCACGCTCATGGAATCGGGAATCAGAAAGAAGGAATGGATGCGCCGCTGGGACCGTCCCGGCCTGCGGGATTCCCCGCTCGTCGAAAGGGTTCTCCCCGACGGGAACCCCGGGTGTGGCAACTGCCCGTCTCAGAAGCCGTTCAGGAACTCGGTGACCTTCTCCGGACGGCGATGGGCGAGACCCTGGATCACCGCCAGGAGCTCTCCTGTGTCATCGGTGACATGGACCGTGTAGGAAGCGAGGGTCCGGCTCGAGGAGATTTCCCAGGCCTCGGCGGTCAGGCATCGCCCCCTGGGGGATTTTAGAAACGTCACGGAGGCATTGGCCGCCACGGCTACACGCCCCCTGGAGTTGGCGGCGGCGGCAAAGGCCAGGTCGGCCAGCGTATAGATCACACCGCCGTGAACGATGCCGATGCCGTTGAGGTGCTCGTCGCGGATTGAAAGTACGGCCTTGGCCCTGCCGTCGAAAACTTCGACGAGATCAATTCCCACGAAGTTGCAGAAAACATCCTTCCTGAAAAAACGTTTCAGGCTCTCCTCGGATACGGGCGGTTCGGGGACGGCATGTTTCGTCACGATCGTCGGTCTCCATTCCGGACTCTTTCTTCAGGCTCCTTCTTCAGGGAATCGCTTGTCCAGCCGCCCGGGAATCTCCAACAGGTCCGCCCCGGCCGGGGTCAGCATGAAGAAGTCGGGCCGGCGGTGTCCCGTCGTGGTGGAGCCGGTGCATTGAATCAGCCCGGAATCGTTCAGGTAATACAGATCAAAGAGATTCGCCCTCCCCGCTGCCGTATGCCAGTCGAAAACCTCCGGATCGCAATAAGCAAATTCGGGGTAACAGGCATAGGCATCCCGGAGAATCTTCCGGCGGTTCCGGCTGATTTCCGGATAGGAACGCTCGGGCAGGGGGGGCAAGGAATTCAAAGCGGCACTCCCTGATGATGAGGCTTGCATAAAAGCTCGATCAGGGCCTTCATACCTTATTTTTGGGACACAGGCAACGGACAGGTGGGTAATCGGGAATGACAGAACATGTGTCTTCCATAAACATTCCGGAGTTCTGAGAGAGGAGTGGCGACCCCGGGCTTGCACAACCCGGGGTCGCTGAGAGGAAGGTAACTTCTGTGGATGCGTTAGACTTCCGCTGTCTCGATCCGAGAGGCACCCTACGCGATGAACGCAAGGGGTCCAATCGGGTTCAGGCCTTTTTTCCGTTCGGTGAGCGTCCGAAAGCAACATCGGTGTTTGTCCTATCGTCCCCACCTTTTTCGGCAGGGTGCATCCTTACTTATGTCAGGATGTCACTTAGCCCGGGGATACGGAAGGAAAAACATGCCGGCCATTCCAGCGGCTTGACGACGGGACCGCGGCATTGTAACGTCCCGCTTCGAACCGGATCATTCCCGTCCGGTATCCCGCCGGGCCGAAAGGAAGCATCCGGCCCATTTCCGAGGACGCCCTTCTTACCTTCACAGGCCTCGCAAATGGGGCGCAGGCGAGGCGCGGCCGGAGCGAGGAGGGAGGCGTACTCCTGTGTACGCCGCACCGACGAGAACCGCGACGCAACGAAGCATCCGGCCC
>CAZXMK010000118.1:0-8745 GCA_964641935.1 uncultured Syntrophaceae bacterium | reverse complement strand
TGCCGAACAGGCTCGAGGTCATCACCGCCATCGCGATGATGCCGGGGATGAAGAACTCGATGAACCGGTATTTCCTGGCCAGGGTCGATCGCTCTTCCGTCCTGACGAACGGGGGCTTTCCGGACAGTCCCTGGTTCATCTTGGCAAAGACCATGTTCAGGAGCTGCATCTTCGTAACCACCGAGCTGGAGCTGGGATCGTAGACATACGTGAGGGTCGCGAATGCGTCGGGGTCGTCGAATTGCAGATTCTGCGTGTACGCTCTTTCATAGTCTTTGGGAATAATGAGGACCAAGTTCACTTTGTTGTCTTTGGCGTACTGCGTGGCGTCGACGGCGGGGTCGACCTTCGTTATCTTGAACTTCCCGGTGAGAGCGAGGGCCTTGGGGATCTCCGCCGAGGTTTCGGTTTGGTCGAGGTCCTGCACGCAAAGGTTGAAGCTCACTTTGTCCTGGTCCATGAAAATGGTGCCGAACACGAGGATCAGCAAGATCGGGAAGGTCGTCGTGAAGAACATGGCGGTCTTCTCGCGGTAGAAGCTCTTGAGGCTCACGACGAGACAAGCACCGACGACGCGCAGGTTCATGCCGCCCTCTCTTCCCCGGAGGCGTCTTCACCGAGCGTCTCACCGGTGAGCTGCAGGAAGACCTGTTCGAGATTGGGTTTGCGAATGTCCATGCTGAGCACCGACGCCCCGGCGTCTTCCATGGCGTTCAGGATCTTCCGGATGTCGTCTGTCCGCTCCACCCGCACCGTGATGCTCCCGTGGTTGTCGCGGTCCGGCTTGAAGCCCAGCTTCCCGACGACTTCAAAGGCTTTCTCATCGACGACCTTCAGCGTGAGGACCAGGTAATTCGCGTTGCGCTCGATGAGCTGCACGGGGGAGTCCCTGGCGATGATCTTGCCCCTGGAAATAATGGCGACCGTGTCTGCAAGAAGCTCGGCTTCCTCCATGTAGTGGGTGGTCAGAAAAACCGTCTTTCCCGCCATTTTCAGGCCCAGCAGGACTTCCCACACCTCGCGCCTGGCGCGGGGGTCGAGCCCTGTCGTCGGCTCGTCGAGGAACACGATCTCGGGGTCGTTCACAAGCGCGATGGCGATTCCAAGGCGTTGCTTCAAGCCGCCGGAGAGTTTCACGTATTGCGTATTGGCCTTCTCATCGAGGTTCACGAGCTTGATCAGCCCGTCGATATCGGCGTGGATGCAGCAGAACAGCCGCGAGTAGTACTGCATGGTCTCCCGGACCGTGATCTTGTCGAACGAGGTAAATCCCTGTGGAAGGACCCCGATGCGGGGAACGATGTCGTGCTTTTCCTTCGTGACATCCATCCCGAGGATGTGCACTTTCCCCGAGGTGGGTCTGCGGATCGTCTCAACGATCTCGGCCGTGGTGGTCTTGCCAGCCCCGTTCGGGCCCAGGAAGGCGAAAACCTCGCCTTGCCTGACGTTGAACGAGATGTCGTTGACCGCCACCAGGTTCCCGTAACGCTTCGTCAAGTTCTCGACTTCGATTGCGTGCTCAAATTCTGGCGTCATGGATCCACACTCTGCCTCGATGGCGCACTGTACCGGGTATCACCCTCATCCCCCGTCAAGACCGCCAATTCAAAAAGGTGATGGAGAGCCACGCCTTCTCCTGCGGAAGGGAACGTACCCACAGGGTCCGGTCGGCGCCGGAGGGAAAACGCATCAGAGCCTTCCTGGATAAGCGCACGGGAAAGGTATATCCGCCCTCCTCCGCCCCCACCACTACGGATGGATCAATGTTGATTTGCACAGGGTCCACGAGGTGGAAGCCGCATCCCAGAGCCTTGACGACGGCTTCTTTGATCGACCAGAGCAAAGCTGAGGCGCTTCCCCATTCTCCGCCGGTCAATTCCAGGGCATGTTGAATCTCCCGCTCACGGAACACCCGGTGAAAGGGGTATCCCTTCTGGAACTCATCGGCGCCGGCCACATCGATGCCGATATCCGACCGATCCCCGCAGAGGGCGGCCCAGAGGCTTCCTCTGCCTTCGCTGAAGGAGACGGCCGGACCCCGATGTTCTCCCAACAGGAGATGGGGTCTGCCAAGCGGGCCGCGGACGATCTGAATGGGAAAGGCCGCGCTGTGGGAGGAAGGACGCTCGATCCAATGAGGACTTCCCATTTCCACCAGGTGATCCCACAGGAGTGATACCAAGCGGTGCCTGACACCCGACCCGCTCGCTCGACGCCCTTTGAAGATGTCGGTGGAACAGGGGACGGATGCATAGAAGACCGGTCCTCCCCAATGCTCGAAGCTCGCGGCATGGACGGTTATGTCCTGGCGATCGACCCCCACGTCCTCTCCAATGTCTCCCGAACCGCGCTCTTTCGGAGCATGAAGGCTCAGTCCGAAACCCAGTGCATGCGCAGCGTGGAAACCTGCATGATGGTGCGGCCTAGATCGTCCAGTGCCCTGGCATTCCAGGTGAAACCCTGCTCGTTCTGCCCCCGCACGCGGGCTTCCAGGGCGATCGGCTCCCCGACCCGGCATTTTCGGCAAAACCGCATCTCCCCGATCTCCAGGGGAATCATGGATCGGTACTCCGGAATCTTCATTGCCACGCAGTAAAAGCCTGTCAACTGCAACAGGGCCTCAAAGAGGTAGGGTGAGTATTGGTATTGCGCGTTGCGCAGATCTGCGAAATCATCCGTCTGCCGATAAGTGGTTCTTCCCCGTACCACCCCCGGACCCGCACCGTCAAGGAGCTCCAGCACGCGATACCTGCCTGTGAGGCTGCTGCGTTTCTTGTACCATCTGAGCATTTCTTTGTGATTCATGGGGCGCGTCCGGAGCTCGTCGAGCCGGACCGGAAAATCCGGGAAATCCTCCCCTAAGTGTCCTTTGCCGCCGTCGAGAATGACCTGACCCTTGCAGTGGGGGGTGAAGCGGTCTGTCAATCGTCCCGTGGGCGAGATCTCCCGGGCTGCCAGAGAGACCTCGCACACGACCTCAGGAAGGTCGCTTTCCACCCGGCGGCAGGAGATCTTGCACGGCCGTGGAACCTTGGGCGGGCATTGGATCATGTCCAGGAATCGCACCTGGCGGGCCCCTCGCACCCGCAAGTACGGATACAGGATCCGGGCGGCTTCCATGAATGTCTCCAGAAACTTGGCTGCTGAGACCAGGGGATGCTTGACGAACGTCAAGGGTTTGTGATCCTCAATCCAAAGGTCCTTCTCCCGGGAGAAGGACCTGAAGGCCTCGAGCTGTCCCCGGAGGAGGTCCAGGCTGGAGATCCCCTCGATCATCGGAAAGTCTTCGGGACTGAAGGCCGCGGAGCCTCCATTCAGGTCTCCCTTGGGCAATGGACGGGGCTCGTCATTGAGCCGTACCGTCTTGACGGAGGGCAGGGTCCTCATGAACAGGACCCAATCGTCCTCGGCCGGGGACACGAAGAGCTCCCGGCAGAAAAGGTCTGCAAGCTCATTGACGTGGACGTACGACGCGCCCATCCGCCTCATGAGCTCCCGTACGTGCGGATCCTCGGCCATGCCCGCCCCCTCGATGGGGGGAAGCATCAACGCCTTGAACCGGATCGCGCCATGCTGTCGCCGGAGGGCTCCGATCAGGGCGGACATCATCCGGTTGGCTGCCGCGTAATTGGTCTGGCCGGGATTCCCCTGGATCGCGGCCACCGAGGAAAGGCCCACGAAAAACTTCAAGCCGCCCTTCTCGGCAGCCTGGAAGAGATTCCACGCCCCGAGGAACTTGACGTCCGTGACCACGGAGAAATCATCCGGGGTCATTTGGCCGAGGAAGCCGTCCCTGAGGATCCCCGCGCCGTGGATGATCCCGCGGATCGTGCCGTAGCGACTGGCCACCTCGCCCAGGACGGCACGAACCGCCTCCGGGTCGGCGACATCGCAGGCATGGTAGGATGCCTCGATCCCAGCCGCGTGCAAATCCGCCAGGGTCCGGGCAATCTCCAGGGCCCTGTCTTCGAATGCGAGCGACTCCGAAGGCGGATGCGTGGGGCGGGGTTTTACGGCATTCACGCCCGGATCGAGAACCGTCCTCCCCAGAAAGACCAGGCGGGGTTTGAAGGGCACGAGGCTGCGGGCCAGGTGGGCGGTGATCCCCGTTGCGCCCCCGGACATGACGACAACGTCTCCGGGGCTCAGATCAAGACGCGATGAATCCCTGAAAACCGACGGGGCGACGCACCCCTCCGAGGTAAAAACCCTTCCCTCGCGATGAGCCATCTCCACCACCGTGTACCCTCTGTCCAGAGCATCGCTCAAGGCAGCGCGAAGGTCGTTGTCACGGCCGATTTCCACGGTGCGAAACTGGATCGCCGGGTATTCCTGCGCGGCGCTCAAGAAAAGTCCCAGCGTCCCCTCCGCCGTCAGCCGACCCGGTGCTTCGGGCTGCTGCCCGGAGTGGATCAGCACGACGAATTTCCTGCCTGGCGTTTGGAGAAATGTTTTCAGGAGAATAAAAAACCCCCGGAGAAGCCGCGAAACATCCTCCATGCTCTGTAGGCTTTCCGACACCCCTTGAGGTAGGCTGATAACCATCCCGGCGAGGGACGTCAGGCCCGCTATCCTGTCGGCAGCCCAACGGGCCCCTTCGCCCGTTCGAATGTCGTAGCCCATTTTACCCGGACCGGAGCCCCGTTGCATGAAAGGCAGGGGAATTGTGTCCACCCCGTGATCCAAGAGGAGGATGTCTGCTGCGCTTGCTGCAATGCGGTCATCCCTGTCCGGTGAGAGAAGAAGGACTGACTCGCCCGCCTCCAGGCCGATGGGAAGCGAGGCCGGTCGATCGACCGGGACATAGCTGAACACGAGCCGCTTCAGACTCGCCCCATCCTCCGAGGGTTTCAGCGCATCCCGCTCTGCGCCTGTGTCTACAGGCTTTGTGGCGGGCTGTGGCTTGGCCCCTTCCTTCCTGGCGACGATCTCGGAAATCCTCTGGGCGATGTCCTTCACGGTGCGGACATGGATAAAATCCTGCAATTCGATCGTGATCCCGAAGTGGTGCTCCGCGGCGTCCATGATGATCGGGAGCCGACTGGATCGGATGGAAAGATCTCTCCTGAGATCCATGTCGGGTTGGATCTCGTCCCGTTCGAAGCCCGTCGCGTCCATGATGATTCGAATGAGGCTCTCCATGGGGTCCTGGCTCCCGGGCACATCCCCGGAGGCGGCAGGCTCCATCGCCATGGGAGAATCAGTTTCCCCGGGAAATCCCACAGGGGACCGTTCACCCGGGATCACCCCGACCCTCTCCCCCGAGGCGGGGGCGAGAGGGATGGCTCCCACCCTTGATTCAGCAGGGTCGGGTGGCTCCCGCAGGCCTTCGGGGCGGCTGGAGCCACCGAGCATGGATTGGATGAGCGATGCCAGATCGTCTTCCTGGAATGTCGGGTTGACCTCCTGGCGGATGGCTTCCAGGATAGTGGGTTTGAGGAATCGGCCGAAGGTCTCCAGCACGAATCGATTGACTTCACGTTGAACGATCCCTTCTTCCCGGTGAGTCGGTGAATCGGTGAGTCGGTGAAGGGGCTGGACGGGCTTTGCCAATTCGCCGACTGACCCGCCCACCCATTCACCGCATTTCGCACTTTCGTCTAGGTGTCCCTGCACGAAAAGCTGAGCAACGGCAGTCCTGCAGGTCAGGCTCTCCGTCCCGGGGAGGCAAGTCTGGATGCACGCCGGGTCCGAAAGCGTGTCGGCGATGAGATTGCTCAGGACATCGCCTGGACCGACTTCCACGAAGAGCCGCACTCCGTGGTCGTTCCAGAGCGTCTGGACGTTATTCATCCAGTGGACGGGAGATTCAAGGTGGGCCATCAGGATTTGCCGGATCTCTCCGGGATCGGACGGATACGGCGCCATGGTCGTGTTGGAGATGACGGGTATCCGCGGAGCATGAAACGGAATCGGGGCAATGAAGGCTTCCAGCTCATCATGGATGACGCGCATGATCGGCGAGTGGAAGGCCATGCTGACCCGCAGCAGAGTGGCCCGGTATCCCATTTCCTTCAGTAGGTTGCCGAAATCCTTGACCGACTCGGTCTTGCCGCTCAGAACGACCTGGCTCGGTGAATTGATATTGCTGATGTGAACCGCTTCCTCTCGTCCCTGAATCAACTCTTCGAGCAGATTCAAGGGGACGTCCACGGCCATCATGACACCCGGGTCCATGTGCATTCCAACAACGGCGTCCATGCAGCGGGCTCTCATGTTCACGATTCGGAACCCGTCTTCCAGGGAATAAACCCCGGCCAGGCACAAGGCGGTCAGCTCGCCCAAACTGTGGCCGGCCGTCGCCACCGGGTGGATGCCAAGGGACAGGATGTAACGAGCCATGGCGTACTCGAGGGCGAACAGGGCGGGCTGCTGCCAACGGGTCTTCTGAAGATTTTCGTCTCGATCATGGAACAACAGGTGAAGGAGGTCGAAGTCCGCGGCAGCCGCGGCCCGATCCATCCACTCCCTGATGACGGGAAAGGACTCGTAGAGATCCCGCCCCATTCCTCCATAGTGGGTACCCTGCCCGGGAAATACCAGGGCGAGCGGCGGTGCCGGCGCCCCCGCCGAGCCCACGAAGACCCCCTGCTGCGCCAGGGACCTCACAATCCTGGGTGTGTCGATTCCTCCCCCGATAAGGTGGCGTGACCTCTCGAGGACGGTGCGGGCCTCCGCTTCGGTTTCCGCCACGACAGCCACCCGGCAGTCGCTGCCGTCTACTGTGGCTCGGAAAAAAGAGACGCCCTGAATCTCCTGAGGTGCAGTGCTTGCCTCTCGCGCGGAGTTGGACTCTTCCTTCAAATCCCCAGTCTGCAATCTGAAATCCGGATTGCCGTCATCCGTCTCTCGGACGAGACCGGGCGCTCCGCCCGGGGATACCAGGATCGTCCCTGCTGCATCCATGGCCTGCTCCAACTGCACCACATAGTTGGTGCCTCCAAATCCGAAAGCATTGATCTGAAGCCTTCTTGGCCGGCCTGCCCTGCACTCCCAGTCAAGCGGCTCGGGGGCGATGAAAAATCCCGATCCTTCCAGGCCGATTTCCGGATCTGGATGACTGTGATTGAGGGTGGGGGGGAAAACACCCGCCTTCGTGGCCATGACGCCTCGAATGAGGCTGTTGATGCCCGAGGCGCCAAGCGTGTGCCCGATCTGGGATTTGAGCGAGGAGAGAACGGTGCGCCTGGACGAGTTGAAGAAGGACTTCAGGGCGCGGACTTCCTCGACGTCTCCCTGCCGGGTGCTCGTGGCATGGCATTCCACCAGGTCCACCGCATCGGGCCCATAAGGGGTCCCCTGGAACGAGGCGCGTATGGCGATCTCCTGGGTGACACTGGAGGATTCCACCATGCCCAGATGGTTGTTGCTCGCTCCCATGCCCGTGATGACGGCGTGGACAAGCGCCCCCCTTGCGCGGGCCGAGCTCTCCCGCTCGATGACGATCACCCCCCCGCCTTCGCCCAGGACCATCCCGTCTCTTTCGGCATCGAAGGGGCGGGAGGATTCGTGAGGGGGCCTTTCCCGTCCGGACAGTCCGGAAAGAGCGCCCAGGGCTGAAAATTCCAGAAAATGCATGTGCCTGAGATTGTCTTCGCCCCCTCCGACGACGGCGGCGTCGATGATGCCGGTTCGGATCATCTGGATGGCGCTGTGAAGCGCGACCAGTGCGGTCGCGCAGGCGGCGGAGACGGAGTGGCTCGGTCCCATGAGCCCGTACCGGTTGCAAATGAAGCCGGCCGCCGCGGAGTTGAGTCTACCCAGGAGTGTGGTGTCGTCCGTGGCAAGGCGTCCGGATTTCACCTCGCGCTCGACGGCGCTCACCTGATCCGGACCGAGGTGAAGAGCCCTGTCGACATCGGCGAGGATGTCGTGAAGATGCCCCGTTATGATCAGGTCGGTGAGGGTCATCGCGGCCTCTCCCGAGTTCTGGGCGATAATGACCGCGATTCGCTCCCTCGGGATGCTCGACTCCAGGATGCCGGAAGCCCGGATGGCTTTGTCCGCCAGCCACAGGGTGATCTTCGTGGCTTCGGTCATGGTTCGGAAATCATGGGGGGGAATTCCGATCTCTCCTCGGGAGACCTGAAATTCCAGGAACGCGCCCACCTTGCAGTACGTCTTCTCCGGAACGAACGGGCGGGGATCATAAAAACGCGTGTGATCCCACCGGGAAGGCGGAACCACGGTAATCCCGCTTTTCATGGCCAGGCTAGAAGCCCAGACCTCTTCCGGGCTTTTCCCCAGGGTATTGAGAATACCCATCCCCGTGATGGCGACCCTTTCATGGGCGTATCCATGCGGCGCACCCTGCTTCATTCCATGGCCAATCCCGCGGGACGTGCTCTTCACGGGATGCGAAGCGTCGGGGGAGGGCTCCGGCATCCTCTCGATGGACCCCTCGAAGGGCTGATGCAGCACGATAGGGCCTTCGGCCAGCTCGCGATGGAAGGACTGAAGCTCCAGGACCTCACCGATGAGGCCGGCGCAGGCCCCACTCATGAATTGCCCGCGTTCCAGGCAGGCCCGCTCGCCCAGGGGCGCCCCACCCGGTCTCTCCGTGCCTCGGGCCGCGGCGAAGAGGCTCCCCGCTGTCATCGCTTCCATGCTGGTGCGGAAGGCACGCTCGTCCTGGTGACCCGCCGCAAACTCCCTCTCGAGCGCTAGAACCGCGTCGGCTCTCGGAGTCCTCAGGGATCGCACCCGAAGTCCGGTGTCCTGGCCTGAAACGACCGTTCCGCCCGG
>CAZXMK010000117.1:586-8793 GCA_964641935.1 uncultured Syntrophaceae bacterium | reverse complement strand
GATTGTCGTTGCACCACCGAGCCATATAACTCCATTTTCCTCCTCCGTGACACGGCACGCATCCAAAGTCTTTCCAGCTCCAGCACATCGTGAAGGAAGTCTTCGCCAAGGTTTGCGACGTGTCTCCATCAATACAGCAGGAGACTTCCCAATCCGGACACCCGAAAGCACAGGCCGAGTTCACAGATACGCCCGCACTCAGGATCAATATGACCGCCAAGCTGACGATACGGACCGGTCTTTTCATTCTTCATGTTCTAATGAATGCACAACTTATCATTGACTGTGTTCCAGCAGGCCGTTCCATCCACACAGGAGTCAATCGGATTTCGAAAACATGCCCAGCATCTGTCTTTGCATTGATCTTTATAGTTCTTGTCACACCACCTGGCGGCGTAACTCCACTCCTTTTCTCCGCTGCACGGCATGCATCCAAAGTGTTTCCAGCTCCAGCACCTGCTGAATTTCGTTTTGGCAACGCTCTGCGATTTATCGGCGTTGACCCAGCAGGATACCTCCTGATCGGAACAACTGACAGCAAAAGCGGAGTTTACCGATACGCCCGCAATTAGGAAAAACATCACCGCCAATACGATTACCAGGGTTGTTCGTTTCATGACTCTTCCTCCTTTCTCGTTTTCACAGGCATGGCATCCTTCAGGCACAAGGGGGACCGATCTTTCTGGAGACCGGCCAATCAGAAATCCGCAAACCAGATATTCCGCATGCAATTGCAGGGTAGATTAATCCCGTTGAATTACAATGCTTGATAATCTTGTAAGCGGCATAGGGGATTGGCAGAATCACATAGTGACATGGACAGAGTGTCGCGTCATGGCGGCTCCGTAGTTCAATTCGCAGTCTCACTCAGTAGCAGGAAGATTGAGCGCTCGGAATGACAAGCGACGCCCGGCATTGACAGCAAATGGTGTTTTTCTTATAAATACGGCTATCCCCGGGTTCAATATATCGAATGGCATGTTTGAGATACATCGACATGGCCTGAGGATAATATTGAAACATTTTCCCAAGCCGATTTCATGGAGTGTTGGATTACGGTCACCAGGGACCGTTGTGAATTCTCAGGGACAACGATGCTCCGGGAAGAAGGATGAAGAACCTGCCGGTGCACGACTGCCTGAACCGGTGGATTGACCTGCCCAGCCTGTGGCAACGATCGATCGCCGACACATTCCGCCGCTGGCAGAACAGCGAAAAGCCACAGGCCTTTCGGGCCCCGGCCCGCCAAAAGGAGGAAACGACATGGCCCTCATGACCCCCGAGCAGTATGAAGAAAGCCTGCGCCGGATGAACCTGAAGGTCTGGTTGATGGGCGAGAAGGTGGAAACCCCCGTGGATCACCCGATCATCCGGCCTTCCATGAACTCCGTGAAGATGACCTACACCCTGGCGCAGGACCCGGCTCACGAGGATTTGATGACCGCCGTCTCCCACCTGACGGGAGAGCGGATCAACCGGTTCTGTCACCTCCACCGGAGCACTGACGACCTTGTGAAAAAGGTCAAGATGCAGCGCCTGTTGGGCCAGAAGACCGGGGCGTGCTTCCAGCGTTGCGTCGGCATGGACGCCATCAACGCCGTGGACAGCGTGACCTTCGAGATGGACCGGAAGCTCGGCACGTCCTACCACCCGCGCTTCCTGAAATTCCTGCGGAGGATGCAGGAGGAGGACTGGACGGTCGACGGCGCCATGACGGACCCCAAAGGCGACCGGGGGCTTCCGCCGTCGAAGCAGGCCGATCCGGACCTCTTCACACGCGTGGTGGAGCGGCGGAAGGACGGCATCGTCGTGCGAGGCGCCAAGGCCCACCAGACGGGAGCGATCAACTCCCATTGGATCCTGGTGATGCCGACCATGACCATGGCAAAGGAGGACACCGACTACGCCCTGTCCTTCGTCGCCCCGGCCGACGCCGAGGGGATCTTCTACATCTATGGCCGCCAGTCCTGCGATACGCGGAAACTCGAAGGCGGCGAAATCGACGTGGGCAACCTCCTGTATGGAGGACATGAGGCCCTGATGGTCTTCGACAACCTGTTCGTCCCCTGGGAAAACGTCTTCATGTGCGGCGAATACGAATTCAGCGGCGCCCTGGTGGAGCGGTTCGCCGGCTACCACCGCCAGAGCTACGGCGGCTGCAAGGTGGGCGTCGGCGACGTCCTGATCGGCGCGGCGGCCCTGGCGGCGGACTTCAACGGCGCGGCGAAGGCTTCCCACGTGAAGGACAAGCTCATCGAGATGATGCATCTCAACGAGACGCTCTACGCCTGCGGGATCGCCTGCTCGGCGGAAGGTCATCCGACGGCCTCGGGAAACTACCTGATCGACCTTCTCCTGGCAAACGTCTGCAAGCAGAACGTAACACGTTTCCCCTATGAGATCGCCCGGCTCGCCGAAGACATCGCAGGGGGGCTGATGGTCACCATGGCCTCGGAGAGGGACCTGAAGCACCCCGAGATCGGCCCGGTCGTGGAGAAGTATTTCAGGGGGATCGCCTCGGTGCGGACGGAGTCGCGCTGCCGGATCCTGCGGCTCATCGAGAACATCACCCTCGGAACGGCGGCGGTGGGCTACCGGACGGAATCCATGCACGGAGCCGGATCGCCCCAGGCGCAGCGGATCATGATCTCCAGGCAGGGCAACCTGGAGTACAAGAAGAAACTGGCCCGGGAAATCGCCAGGATAGAATAGATCGGATGGACTGCTGATCGATCGACGGCGAATGCTGGAAGCAACAGGTCCATGACCGCAGACAGCGCAACGGTCAAAGGAAACAAGGCCTCCGGGAACGGGATGTCGGCGCTCGTCGTCGAGGGGGGTGCCCTGCGCGGCGTCTTCTCCACAGGCCTCCTGGACGGGTTTCTGGAAGCGGACTTCAATCCTTTCGACCTCTATATCGGCGTCTCGGCGGGTGCCTCCAACCTCGCGGCCTACCTGGCCGGCATGAAAGGCCGGAACGGCCGCATCTACCGGGACTACTCGCTCCGGCCGGAGTTCATCGACTTCGGCCGGTTTCTCCGTGGCGGCCACCTGCTGGATCTGGACTGGCTCTGGGAGATCACCATTCGGGAAATCCGACTCGACCTGGCAACGATTTATGCCTGGCGAAAGCCTTTCATCGTGGTCCTGACGGATGTCCTGACGGGAAAGGCCATTTACCGGCAGACGGCGGCCGAGGACCTGGAGCACACCCTCAAGGCCTCCAGCGCCATCCCGCTGCTTTACAGGAGATACCCGGAGGTGGACGGACGCCCCTCCACGGACGGCGGCATCACCGACGCCATACCGGTCGGCGAAGCGATCCGGCGGGGTGCCCACCGAATCATGGTCGTTCGTTCCCGTCCCCGGGACTACGTCAAGCGCTCCGGGATCTCCGACAGGCTGCTTATCCGCCACGCAAGGAGCCGCCCTCCACTTGGAGAGGCAATGAAACGGCGCGCTGCGCTCTACAATGAATCGGTGGCCCTGATCCGGAAGCCGCCCGCCGGCGTTGAAATCATAGAGGTCTGCCCGCCCGGCGATTTCCGCGTCTCCCGACTCAGCCGGGACCGCCGCGTTCTCGACGAGGGATACGAACAGGGGCTCCGGGAGGCCGGGGAGGCGATCCGGCGCTGGAGGACGGGATGAAGCGCATTGGCCTGAAATACTGCGGCGGCTGCAATCCGCAGATCGACCGGACGGCCCTGGCAGCGGAAATCGGATCGCTGCTGTCTCCAGATTGCCGGCTGGAAACGGTGAAGCCTTCCCACACCCACAGGATCGCCGTTATGATCTGCGGCTGTCCGATAGCCTGCGCGGACCGCCCGGACATCCGGGGCATGGCCCGCCGCTGGATCCGGGTGGCCGGCGATACGATCGACTGCGAGTCCTTGCCGCCGGAAGGGCTGGCAGCCCGGGTAGTGGAAATCATCGACCGGGTCAGGTCGGAGGAAGATCCCCATCGGGAGATCGATCCATCCACCTGAATCCTCGCGAAAATCCACCCCCGGGGGCATGATTTGGACATGCCATCCCGCCCCGTTCCCTCCATTGACATCCGCGCCACGCTGGATTAGTGTCCGTTCAGCGCCGGCGGCCTGCTGGCATGCCGGACCGCGAAGACCGGGAAGGAGTCTCTATCGTGTCCGGATTTTCCGATCATGTCCTGAGCGTCATGAGGTCCGTCATCGAGTCCGTCTCCGACGGGATCTACATCGCCGATCTCAACGGCTATTACCTGATGGCCAACGCGGCTTTCGAGCGCATCAGCGGCATCAACCGCAAGGAGCTTGTTGGCAAGCATACGAATTTCGCCATCGAGAAAAACTGGGTCCCCCGGGCCGTGAACCTGGAAGTCCTCAAGGACCACAAGAGCCGCAGCCGCCTGGTCCGCTATCCCAGCGGGCGGGACCTCCTGGTAACGGCGGCCATCGTCTGGGACAGGGACAGGCACCCGCTGGCGGTCATCAGCTCCCTCCGGGACGTGACGGAACTGAACACCATCAGCAGGGAGCTCAAGCAGTCTCAGGTCCTGATCGAGCAGTTCAAGAAAAGGATCGACTACCTGGAAGAGCAGTTGGGGAACACGAACAAGTTCTTCGTCGCCCGTAGCACCGAGTTCAGGCATATCCTCGCGGTGGCCAAGAAAGTGGCATCTTCGGACGCGACGGTTCTCATCACAGGCGACTCGGGAGTCGGGAAGGACGTCCTGGCCCAGTTCATCCATTACCACAGCACGCGCCACCGCCTGGGATCCTTCGTGAAGGTGGACTGTGCCGCCCTGCCTCCGACGCTCCTTGAATCGGAGCTTTTCGGCTATGAAAAGGGGGCCTTCACGGACGCCCGGAGCCAGGGGAAACAGGGACTCTTCGAGCTGGCCCACAAAGGAACCCTGTTTCTCGACGAGATCGGCGAGTTCCCCCTGGAGTTGCAGCCCAAGCTCCTCAACGTGCTGCAGGATCGGGCCATCAAGCGCCTCGGGGGACTGGCCACCCTGCCCATCGACGTGCGCATCATCGCCGCCACAAACATGGACCTGGAACGGATGGTCAACGAACGGAAATTCCGGAAGGATCTCTACTACCGGCTGAATGTGATCCCCATGCACGTCAGTCCGCTCAAGGAAAGGCGTGAGGATATCCTGCCCCTCATCAAGCACTTTTTGAAGATTTACAACCAGCGCTACCAGACGGACAAGGCGCTGTCCATCGATGCCCTCAACGCCCTGATCCAGCACGAGTGGCCCGGAAACGTGCGGGAGGTGCGGAACACCATCGAGCGGATCGTCGTAACCAGCGAGGGGGACGTGATCGCCATGGAAGACCTGCCCTGGGACATCCGGGCGGCCCATGGACACAACCCGCATGCGAGAATGGACGGGATTCGGCAGACCCTGCAGACGGGCCCTCTCCGCAAGCAGGTGGAGGAGTTCGAAAAGGCGCTGATCCGGAGAACGCTGCGAAAATTTGGAAACCTGAGCGACACGGCAAAGGAGCTGCAGATCGACCTGTCCACCCTGACCCGCAAGAACCGGAAGTACGGCCTTACGGGAGCCATCAAGGCAACGGGCTGAGGGGACCAGCAAAACGGCACCCCGGTTATCCGTCACCGGAAACAAGCCTACCAGAGGGAATACCCGCCATCGATGAAGACGGTGTCCCCCGTTATGTAGTTCGAGGCGTCCGAGGCCAGGAAAACAGCCAGTCCGACCATCTCCTCCGGTTTGCCGAACCGTCCGGAGGGGATTCTCCCGATGAGGAATTCCCGGTTCTCCCCCTCCTGCTGGTCTTTCGTCATCTCCGTCAGAAACCATCCCGGAGCAATGCAGTTCACATGGATGTTGAAGGGGGCCCATTCCAGGGCCAGGGTCTTCGTCATGTGGATGATCGCCGCCTTGGAGGCCCCGTAGTGCATGGAACGGGGGAGTGCCCCCTTTCCCAGGACGGAGCTGACGTTGATCACCTTGCCGGACCGCTGCCCGATCATCACTTTTCCAACGGCCCGGACCGTCAGGAAAATGGATTTCACATTGGTGTCCATCATGTCGCTCCACTCGTCCGCCGTCATGGCGACGACCTTCCTGGAGCCCCCGATTCCAGCGTTGTTGACCAGGATGTCGATGCGGCCGAATTTCTCCACCACCAAGGCGACCATGCGCTCGACATCCTCCTCGCTCCTCACGTCCGTCGGGATGGCGATCGCATCGCCGCCATTCCGGATGATTTCAGCGGCAGTGTCCTCGATCAGGCTCTTCGTCCTGCTGGCCACGGCGACGGCGGCCCCTGCTTCCGCCAGGCCGATCGCCATGGCCCGGCCCAGTCCCCTGCTCCCGCCGGTTACTACGGCAATGCGTCCTGACAGTCTGAACTGATCCATGATTCCCATATGTTCTTCCTTCTCCGGCGCCATGACATGCCGGCGTGACCTAAATCAATAACTCGAACGTCTGCTCCCGCACGGTCTTGCCCCAGTGCGCGTCTTCCTTCTCCTCCAGCAGCCGGAAGCCCTCCTGCTCATAGAGATGGCGGGCTGCATCGAGTCCGACGAATGTCGTCAGCCAGACGCGCCGGAAACCAGCTCTCCGGCAGAAATGTACAGCCTTCTCCATCAGGTCTTTCCCGATTCCCAACCCCTGATGCTCCGGTTCGACAATCAGCCAGCGGAGCCGGGCTCCGGCAGATTCGTCCTCCTGACCGACGATGGCTACGGTCCCGATGACCCGGTCATGATCCATGGCCACCCACAGACCATCCGTAACGGGATCGAAGCACTCCAGGAACGCGGCCATCTCCCTCGCCACCTTGGCCTCGAAGAAGAGGTCGAACCCCCAGTGGCGGTGGTAATAACGGCCGTGCAGCTCCGCCACCCGGCCGAGGAGGCCCGGGAAATACTCGGAGACCTTCATGATCGTCCAATCGCTCACGATTGACCTCCGATACCCGACCGGTTGAAATCTATGTTGCTTTCCCGTTCACCCTGCAAAAAAGCAACCGGCGGCGGCCACACTCCTTGTAACGGAAACGAACCGGTTCCGCAACCCGTGACCGTCCCCGCGCCCTGGCATCGCCCAATGTCCGCGGGGGCGCGACCGGGGTTTCCAGAGGAAGCATCCGGAAGCTTTTCCATCCTGCCGGCTTGCCGCTCCGGAAACACCGCCTGCGGAAATGATTCCGCGACGGCACAAACCACCGTGACAGCCCCCGCGCCCCGGACATAGCAAATGTTCGCGGGGGCGCGACCGGGGGTTTCCAGAGGAAGCATTGGGAAGCTTTTCCATCCTGCCGGCTTACCGATCCGAGTACATCGCTGGCGGAAAAGCTTCCGCGACGACGGAAACCACCGTGGCAGCCCCCGCGCTCCGGACATAGCAAAGGGGAAGAACCGGGTGGCCCTTCCCCTTCGGATTCATTCCCGGAAAAGCCCGCAGGCCTTCCGGAGTATTCACATTCGAGTTCTCAGAGCACTTCGATCGCCGTGGCGAGGGAAACGCCGCCGCCGCCGCAGAGCGTCGCCAGGCCCAGGGTCTTGCCCCGCTTTTTCATGGCATGGATCAGGCTGACCATGATCCGGCAGCCGGTTGCTCCGACCGGGTGGCCCAGGCCGCAGCCCGACCCGTTGACGTTCGTGATCTCCCGGTTCAATCCCAACTC
Organism: uncultured Syntrophaceae bacterium; assembly: GCA_964641935.1. GTDB lineage: Bacteria > Desulfobacterota > Syntrophia > Syntrophales > PHBD01 > PHBD01. Next base: position 1,144 of record CAZXMK010000117.1, on the reverse strand, counting down.
ACGCTCACATCCCAGGTACTGGGCGGCGAAGGCCTCATTCAGCTCGATGAGATCAAAATCGGAGAGTTTGATGCCCGACCTGGCCAGCAGGTCATTCACCGCCGGAACAGGGCTCAGCCCCATGACGGAGGGGTGGCAGCCGCCTCGGCCCACGGCCTTGATCTTCGCAAGGGGCTTCAGGCCCAGTTCTTTCGCCTTCTCGGCGGACATGATGACCATGGCGGCGGCACCGTCGTTGATGCCCGAGGCGTTCCCCGCCGTGACCAGGCCGATCTTCGGAACGAAGGCCGCCGGCAGCTTCGCCAGGTCCTCCATGGTGAGGCCCGGGCGGAAATGCTCGTCCTTGTCGAAGATTTTCGGCGGTTTGCCCTTCTTGGTCGGAATCTCCATGGGGACGATCTCCTCCTTGAAGTCGCCTTCGACGGTGGCTCGTTCCGTGTTGTTGTGGCTCCGCAGGGCCACCTCGTCGATCTCTTGCCGGGTCAGGTTGTGCTTCTGGGCGATCAGCTCCGCCGTGACGCCCATGATGTAAGGCTTCCCCCGGAATTTGTCGATGAT
>CAZXMK010000117.1:0-576 GCA_964641935.1 uncultured Syntrophaceae bacterium | reverse complement strand
GGTCCGTCCTTGATGGGCCCCAGTTCCGGGCCGGGCAGGACGTGGGATCCCGCATGGAGCCCGTGGACCAGGGCGTCCATGAAGATCTGATCCTGGAACCGACAGCCCCAGCGGGCCGCCGGCACGATGTAGGGAACCCCCGACATGTGTTCCATGCCGCCGGCCAGGACGATGTCCACCATCCCCGCCTGGATCATGGCCATGCCGGAAACCACCGCCTCCATGCCGGAGATGCACACCCGGTTCATGGTGCAGGCCGTGACCGTCTCCGGGATCCCCGCAATCAGGGCTGCGACGCGGGACACGTTCATCGCCTCCGCCGGCTCCATGCAGCACCCGAACCGCACGTCCCCGATTGTTGCCGGGTCGATCCCCGCCCGCTTGATGGCCTCCTTCATGACGGTAGCGCCGATGTAGGGCAACTGCATGTCCCTAAGCGATCCGCCGAACTCGCCGATGGCCGTCCGGCATGCCGATACAATGACTACATCCTTCATTTCTCGCATTCCTCCCTTTCCGCGATTGCCCGCATCTCTTCCCGAACCCTCCGCCTTGATAAAAGGGCGGAGAGAAACG
>CAZXMK010000116.1:0-8943 GCA_964641935.1 uncultured Syntrophaceae bacterium | reverse complement strand
CGCAGGCGGGCCACCCTGCGGGCGATCCCCGCCCGGTGAACCACGTCCACGACGGCCTCCAGGTCCTTGTAAGCCTCGGGAATCTCTTCCCTCAGGGTTTCCTTCCCGCTGGCCATGACGATGACACCCCGCTCAGCCAGCTCCCGGGCGACGGCCCGGCCGCGGCTCGACTTGACCGCCTGGGTGCGGCTCATGACGCGCCCGGCGCCGTGGCAGGAGCTTCCAAAGGTCTCCGCCATGGCCTTCTCCGTTCCCGCCAGCACGTAGGATCCGGCGCCCATGTCCCCCGGGATCAGGACAGGCTGACCCACCGCGCGGTAGCGGTCCGGCAGGGCCGGATGGCCCGGCGGGAAGGCCCGGGTGGCCCCTTTCCGATGCACGCACAGGGTCCGCTCCCGGCCATCCACCCGGAAGGTCTCGATCTTGGCGATGTTGTGGCAGACATCGTAGAGAAGGCGCATGCCCAGCTCACGGGGACTTTTTTTCAGGGTTTTCTCAAAGGTCTCCCGGGTCCAGTGCATCAGCATCTGGCGGTTCGCCCAGGCATAGTTGGCGGCGCAGGCCATGGCGGCCAGGTAGTCCTTCCCTTCCCGCGAGCGGATGTAAGCGCAGGCGAGCTGGCGGTCCGGGAGGCCCAGGTCCAGGGTCCGGACGTGCTTCACCAGCCGGGCCAGGAAATCGTCGCAGACCTGGTAGCCCAGTCCCCGGGACCCGCTGTGGATCATGACGGCCACCTGCCCCTCCTCCAGGCCGAAGGTCCGGGCCGCCTCGGGGTCGAAGATCTCTTCCACCACCTCGATCTCCAGGAAGTGGTTCCCCGAGCCCAGGGTACCCAGCTGCGGCCGTCCCCGCTCGATCGCCCGGGGGCTCACCTTCTCCGGATCAGCCCCGGGCAGGCATCCCCGGTCCTCCGTCGTTTCGAGATCCGACTCGGTTCCGTATCCCTGGGCCACGGCCCAGCGGGCCCCCTCCACCAGGACGCGCCGCTGCTCCTTTTCGGAGAGCCTCAGGACCCCTGTCGATCCCACGCCGGAGGGGATGTTCCGGAAAAGCGCCGCCACCAGGTCTTTCAGGGAATCCCGGATCTCCGGGAAGGACAGGCGGGTGGCCACCAGGCGGCATCCGCAGTTGATGTCGTAGCCGACCCCCCCGGGGGACACGACCCCCTCGTCCAGGTCGAAGGCCGCCACGCCGCCGATGGGGAATCCGTAACCCCAGTGCATGTCCGGCATCGCCAGGGAGGCCTTCACGATTCCCGGGAGATGGGCCACGTTGGCCACCTGGCGGATCCCCTCGTCGGCGGTCTTCATCAGCTCCCGGCTCGAGTAGATGATTCCGGGAACCCGCATGCCGCCGACGGGTTCGATCATCCAGCGGCAGGCGTCAATCTGCTTCAGCGGGATCTCAGACATCGAAGATCACCCTTCCCTTCCACCGCTTCACGTCCTCGTGCACCTTCTCCAGGGATGCCCCGTGCCACGTGACGGCCTTGATCTCCGTCCGGATCCGATGGCGGCCCGGATCGTACGGCTCGCCCCGCACCTCCGCCTCGAGGCTCGTCTCCTCCCCCAGGCGGACCCGGGCGGCCCGGATCAAAAACCCTTCCCCCGTATAGAGATAAAGGCATTCCCGCAGGTAGTTGACCAGGAGATCCGCCGGGTCCTCCCCCGCGGTGCGCACGGTCCGTGTCTCGACATCCCGGATCCCGTCCCGCTCCGCCAGGAGGTCGAAGAGGGCCTCGGCGGCCCGGGCGAGGACGTCTTCCGGCGTATCCCCGGTGACCTCGATTCCCAGGTCTGCGGTGTGGTCGATGATCCGGTAGAAGCTCACGGCGTCCCCCTCGGGGGGTCCGGCGGCTTCGCCTGCCGGACAAAGCGGATGATCTCGTGCCGCCAGAAATAGGCCAGGAGAAACGCGAGCGACCCGACCGCCAGGGCGATCATCCACGGGATGTTCTCCCGGCAGGGATCCCGGGCGATCATGCCGCTGATGGACAGGCCGATGGTTCCAACGAGGCGGCCAACGGTGGAGACGACCAGGAACGGGCCCGCCTTCATGTGGCTCAGCCCGAGGATGTAGCAGAGGGAGTCCTTCGGGAACCCGGGGATGAGGAACAGGAAGAAGGCAACCACTGTCCCCTGGCGGGCCATGAATTTATCATACCGCTGAATCAGCGAGGGCCTGACGAACCGCTCCACCAGGGGCAGGCCGAACCAGTGGGCCAGCCCGAAGGCCAGCCAGGAGCCGATGGTGAGTCCAATGGTGGAATAGACCGTGCCCAGGACGGGACCGTAGAGGAAGCCCCCGATGAACCCCGTCACCTCTCCCGGGATGGGCGCCAGGATGACCTGCAGGATCTGCAGGAGGATGAACACGACCACCGACAGGGGTCCGTAGGACTCCAGCAGGCGGATCGTCCGCTGCCGGTTCCCGAAAAAATCGGCCAGGTTGAAGTGAACAAAGGCCCAGGCTGCGATAGCCACCAGGACTGCCAGGAGAATCAGCCTCAACCACAGTCGGTTTTTCATCCTGCCTCCGCCCGGGCTACGATCGTTCGGGAAGCGTGTTACCCTGCCCGCGCGTCCGGGACCGGCGCCTCACTCGTCCTCTCCGGGATCGCCGTCGCCGTTCTCCCCGTCCTTCTCGTCGGTCTCCTTGTCCGCTCTGGCTATTCCGACAAGTTTTTCCTCCGGGGCCAGGTCGATCAGCTTCACCCCCTGGGTGGACCGGCCGATGACCGGAATCTCCTCGACCTTCACCCGGATGATGTTGCCGGCGCTGGAGATGAGCATGATGTCCTCCGTTCCCATCACCTGGAGGATCCCCGAGACGTTCCCGATCCGGGGCACCGTCTTGAGGTTGATGGTCCCCCGGCCTCCCCGTCCCTGGAGACGGTACTCGGCAATGTCCGTCCGCTTCCCGTAGCCTCTCTCGGAAACGGTGAGCATGGTGCTGCCCTCGACGGGGATGTCGACGCCAACCACCACGTCGTCGTCTTCCAGGTGGATGCCCCGCACCCCCCGGGCGGTCCGCCCCATGTCGCGGACCTCGTCCTCCTGGAAACGGATGGACATGCCCCGCCGGGTGGCCAGGAAGATGTCCTGCCCGCCGCTGGTGAGCTTCACGTCCATCAGCTCGTCCCCCTCGTCGACAGAGACGGCGATGATCCCGGTCGAACGGGGATTGGAGAAGGCCGCAAGCTCCGTCTTCTTGATGACCCCCTTCTTGGACACCATGACCACGGACTTCTTTCCTCGAAGGAGCGCACCGGCAGGATGGCCGCAACCCGCTCCTCCTGGGACATGGAAATCAGGTTCACGATGGCCTTGCCCTTGGCGGCCCGGCCCGCCTGGGGAATCTGGTAGACCTTGAGCCAGTAGACCCGGCCCTGGGTCGAGAAGATCAGGATGTAGTGGTGTGTGTTGGCGATGAAGACGTTCTCCACGAAGTCCTCTTCCTTGGTGGCCATCCCCACCTTGCCCCGGCCGCCGCGGCGCTGGCTGCGGTAGAGAGTCGCGGCGTTCCGCTTGATGTAGCCGGAATTGGACACGGTGACCACCATGTCTTCCTCGACGATCAGGTCCTCCACATCGATGTCGTCCACGCTGGCTACGATTTCGGTACGCCGTTCGTCGCCGAAGCGGTCGCGGATCTCCACCAGTTCCTTCTCGATGACCTCCAGGACCTTGGCCGGGTCGTCGAGAATGGCCTGGAGTTCGCCGATCAGGGCCATCGTCTGGTCGTATTCCTGTTGGATCTTGTCCCGCTCCAGGCCGGTGAGGCGCTGGAGCCGCATCTCCAGGATCGCTTTCGCCTGCGCCTCCGAAAGCCCGAAGGTTTTCATCAGAGCCTCGGATGCCTCGGCGGGGCTGCCGGAGGCCTTGATGACGGCGATGACTTCGTCGATCCGGCCGAGGGCGATCAGGAGCCCCTCCAGGATATGAGCGCGCTCCCGGGCCCGGGCCAGGTCGAAGGTGGTCCTGCGGATCACGACCTCCTGCCGGAATTCGACGAAACGCTGGAGAATCTCCTTGAGGTTGAACACGCGGGGCTGACCCCCGTCGATGGCCAGGAGGATGATGCCGAAGGAGCTCTCCATCTGGGTGTGCTTGTAGAGCTGGTTCAGGACGACTCCGGCGATTTCGTCTTTCCGGAGGTCCATGACCACGCGGATGCCCTCCCGGTCGGACTCATCTCTTAAGTCAGCAATTCCTCCTATCTTTTTCTCTTTTACCAGCTCGGAGATCTTCTCAATGAGGTTCGCTTTGTTGACCTGGTAGGGCAGCTCCGTCACGACGATGCTCTCGCGGTCCGTCCGGGCGTTCCGCTCGATGAGGGCCCTGGCCCGAAGCCGGATGATCCCCCGGCCGGTGCGATATGCATCGAGGATACCGTCCCGCCCGTTGATGAAACCGGCGGTGGGGAAGTCCGGCCCCGGGATGATCCGCATCAGTTCTTCCACGGTGATTTCCGGGCGGGCCATCAGGGCGATGATGCCATTCACCAGTTCCCCCAGGTTGTGGGGGGGAATGTTCGTGGCCACCCCCACGGCGATGCCGGCGGTGCCGTTCAGAAGGAGTTCCGGAATCCTGGCGGGCAGGACCGTCGGCTCTTCCAGGGATTCGTCGTAATTGGGGACAAAATCGACGGTGTCCTTTTCCAGGTCCGCCAGCAGCTCCTCGGCGATCCGTGACATGCGGACCTCAGTGTAGCGCATGGCCGCCGGCGGGTCCCCATCGATGGAGCCGAAATTTCCCTGACCGTCGACGAGGGGGTAGCGCATGGAGAAATCCTGGGCCATCCGGACGATGGTATCATAGGCGGCGGAATCTCCGTGGGGGTGGTACTTGCCGATGATGTCCCCGACGATGCGGGCCGATTTCTTGTAGGCCTTGTTCCAGCGGTTCCCCATCTCGTGCATGGCGAACAGCGCGCGCCGGTGGACCGGCTTGAGGCCGTCCCGGACGTCCGGAATGGCACGCCCGATGATGACGCTCATGGCGTAGTCCATGTAGGACTTCTTCATCTCGTCTTCGATATTGATGGGAAGGCTCTTCTGAAGGAAAGACTGTTCCATTCCTCGTTATCCTTTTGTTTCTCTTGAAAAAAACGCGGCCAGAACCGTACTCGGCCCTGACCTGTCGGGAAATTCGGGCTCCTGCCCGCTATACATCCAGATTCGACGCGTACAGGGCGTTCCGGTAGATGAAATCCCGTCTCGGCTCGACCTGATCCCCCATGAGGGTGGTGAAGATCTCGTCTGCCACGACGGCGTCGTCCACCCGGACCTGGAGAAGCGTCCGCTTTTCCGGGTTCATGGTGGTGGACCAGAGCTGCTCGGGGTTCATTTCACCGAGGCCTTTGTAGCGCTGAACGGAGAGCCCCTTCTTTCCGGCGGCCATCACATGCTCCACCAGGGCGTCGAGAGACGGAAGCTCCACGTTTCCAACCTCTTCGCTTTCCATGGACAGCTTGAACGGCGTCTCCCCGAGGACTGTCACCTGGCCGAGCAGGCTCCTGAGCTCGATGAACTTGGCCGATTTGACAACCTCCGGCTGGAGCAGCATGGCGCTTTTCCTGCCCGGACGGACAATCCGGAGACCCAGGGCGTTCTCCTCCTGCTCGGGATCGCCCACGAACGAGATTTCGCAGCCGTCTCCTCCCAGCCGTCCGGACAGGCGCTCCCCGATTTCCTGAAGGGAGTCCCGGGACCGGAAGGTTCCGGATGAGAGAGCCTGATCGGCGGCCAGAAGACGGATCACGTCCTGGTCGAAGCCGTCTTTTTCAAAGCGCTCGCCGATGCTCTGAATCCTCATGATTTTCCGGATCATTGCCAGAAGCCTTCCCCCGGTGAAAACGGCTCCGCTTTCTGTAACCAGCCGAATCCGCTCGACGCCGTTCTCGAGGACGAAATTTCGCATCTCTTCTTCGTTGTGGATGTAGATCTCCCGCTTCTTGTCGACGACCCGGAACAGGGGCGGCTGGGCGATATAGAGGTGGCCCCGCTCGATCAACTCCCGCATCTGACGGAAGAAGAACGTGAGCAGGAGCGTCCGGATATGGAGGCCGTCCACGTCGGCGTCGGTCATGATGATCACCTTGTGGTAACGCAGCCGGGTCACATCGTAGTCCTCCTGGCCGATACCGGTTCCCAGGGCCGTGATGATGACCTTGAGCTCCTCGTTCTGGAGCATCTTGTCGAACCGGGCCTTCTCGACATTGAGGACTTTTCCCCGGAGCGGCAGGATGGCCTGGTTTTTCCGGTCCCGGCCCTGCTTGGCGGATCCCCCGGCCGAATCCCCCTCGACAAAGAAAATCTCGCTCAGGGCCGGATCCCGCTCCTGGCAGTCCGCCAGCTTTCCCGGAAGAGCCCCGACTTCAAGGGCACTCTTTCTCCGGGTCAGTTCACGGGCCTTCCGGGCTGCTTCCCGGGCCCGGGAGGCATCCAGGCACTTTCCGAGGAGCTGGCGCCCGACGGAGGGGTTCTCTTCCAGGTACGTGCTGATCTTCTCGTAGACGATTCCCTCCACGAGGCCCTTCACGTCGCTGTTTCCCAGCTTGGTCTTGGTCTGCCCCTCGAACTGGGGTGCCCGGATCTTGACGCTGATGACGCAGGTGAGCCCCTCGCGCAGGTCCTCGCCCCGGAGGGATTCCTTGCCGTTCTTGAGGATGTTGCTGGCCGTTCCGTAGTTGTTGAAGGCCCTCGTGAGGGCTGCGCGAAATCCGCTCAGGTGGGTACCGCCCTCCGTGGTGTTGATGCTGTTGGCGTATGAGAAGATGCTTTCCGTGTACGTGTCGTTGTACTGGAGGGCCACTTCAACCTGGCAGTCCTCCCGGGCGCCGTCCACGTAAATCGGCTTGGTATGCAAAACCTTCTTGTGCCGGTTCAGGTACTCCACGAACGACACGATGCCGCCCTTGTAATAAAACTCGCTGGTCCGCTCGTCCCGCTCATCCGTCAGCGTGATCCGGATGCCCGAATTCAGGAAAGCCAGCTCCCGGAGCCGGTTGGCCAGGATGTCGAAGCTGAATTCCGTATCTTCGAAGATCCCGGGATCCGGCTTGAAGGTGACCTTCGTTCCCCGGCTCTTCGACTTTCGGACCTGCTCCAACGGGGCCTTGGGAATCCCCGCCGCATAGGACTGGGTCCAGAGGTAGCCGTCACGTCGAACCTCGAGCTCCAGGTATTCCGAGAGGGCGTTGACCACGGAAACGCCGACACCGTGGAGGCCGCCGGATATCTTGTAGCTTTCGTTGGAAAACTTCGCACCCGCGTGCAGTTTGGTCAGAGCCACCTCCGCGGCGGAGACCCCTTCCGTGGGATGCATATCCACGGGGATGCCCCGGCCGTTGTCCGACACCATGATGCTGTTGTCCAACCGGATCTTGACGACGATCGTGTCGCAATAACCCGCCGATGCCTCATCGACGCTGTTGTCCACCACCTCGTACACCAGGTGGTGCAGACCTTCCTTGCCGGTGGAGCCGATGTACATGGCCGGCCGACGGCGTACCGCTTCCAGTCCTTCCAGAACCTTTATGCTTTCCGCATCGTAGTTTTCCGCCATAAACCTTCTATCCCGCTCTTTCAAAGACGATTGATTGTTTCAACAGTGCAAACTTTAAAATTTCAGAGGCATGATGATGCACAGGTAGCGCTCCGAATCTACCGGCCTGACAATTCCCGGCTTCTTCGCCCCGCCGATCTCGAACATCCCGTCTCCCTCTCCGATCACTTCGATGGCATCGATCAGGAAATTCACGTTGTATGCCACCTCCACGCTCGGATCCTGATAGGAAACCTCCACCTCCTCGCTGGCCTCCCCGACGTCCGGATTCGTGGAGTGAAGAACCATTTTGTCCGCCGTCATCCTCACAATGACCCCGCTGTATCCCTCGCTGGAGATGACGCTCATTCTCCGGAGGGCATGAAGAACCCGGTCCCGCTCGAACCGGACGAAATATCCCTTCTCCACGGGAATCACCCTCCTGTAATCGGGATATTCGCTGTCGATGAGCCGGACCTTCAGCATCGCATTGTCCGTCTTGAAGACACACATCCCCTGGTGAATCCCCATCCTGACCTCGCCGTTCGAATCGTCCAGCAGCTTGCGGATCTCTCCCAGACCTTTTCGAGGCAGAATAACCCCCTTTTCCATCTCCAGGAATTCAACGTCCGGGCCGAGAGCCTTCCAGGCCATCGCCATCCGGTGCCCGTCCGTGGCGACCATCCGGATCTCCGCCCCGGATTCCTTCTTCTGCGACTCGAACAGAACACCCGTCAGGTTCTTGCGAAGGGGATCCGTGGAAATGGCAAAAAACGTCTTGCGGATGAGCTCCAGGATATCCTCGGAGGATACCGCAACATATCGGATTCCTTCCTCTTCCGCTATATTCGGGTATTCCCCGGCCCCCAGGCCGGGAATCCGGTAAACGGCCTTGTCACAGGTGATTGTGACCAGATCCTTCTCGTTCTTCACGAAATGAACCATTTCCCCCTGGGTCTCGCGGACCAGCTCATGGAGTTTCCGTGCGGAAAGGGTGATCGTTCCTTCTGTTCCGACATCCGCCTCGTATCCGACCATCATGGCGATTTCCAGATCCGTAGCGCTGATGGTCACCTTCCCCGTCTGGGCTGTAATCAGGACGTTGTTCAGGATGGGCATGGTCGTTTTCTTTTCAACGATTCCCGCTGTTCTTTGCATTCCGGCCAGGAGATGTTCCCGCCTGATACAGAAATCCATGTCTCTCTCCCTTTCTTTGTCTTTTCTTTAATTTCTCTTTAATGAATTCTAACAGCAGTCTTAGTAAGGGGTGTTGATACCTTTATAAAAATCTTTTTTCTGAATGAGCATGACTGGATAGGTGATCACGAAGCTGTGGATAGCTCGTTGATCCCGCTGTTATGAAGACTGCTGGAGGGCATCTTCAAGGTCCTGGATC
>CAZXMK010000115.1:0-8973 GCA_964641935.1 uncultured Syntrophaceae bacterium | reverse complement strand
TCCGCGACCGCGATGCGGTCCCGGGCCTCCTGAAGGTTCAGCAGGGCCTGCTGTATCTCCAGTTGAACGGCCTGGCGGACAAGGTCTTCGTTCGCCTTCAGGACTTCCAGGTTCGCCCGGGCCTCGTCGGTCTGGTACTTCGTGGAGAGGCCGCTGAACAGCGGCACCGACAGGGTCGCGCCCACATTCCATCCCCGATCGAGGGGGAAATTCTCCCCGGACCAGCCATACCCGGCGCTTCCGGTCAGGACAGGGAAATATCCCTTCTTCGCGAGATCAACGGACGACTCCGCCGCCTCCCGCTTCGACCGGACCGACCGCAGATCCGGCCTCCGCTCTTCCCCCTTCTTCAACGCCTCGTCGAGCGAGGCCGGGTAGGGCTGGAAGGCCAGGTTGTCGCTGATTTCGAACGTCGGCGCACCAGGCAGTCCCATGGTATTCCCCAGGGTCAGGCGGGCCAGGTTCATGGCATTCTCCGCTTTCAGCAGGTTCAGGCGGGCGTTGCTCAGATCGACCTCCGCCTTGGTCACGTCGAACTTCGGCTTCAGGCCAACCTCGAAGAACTTCTTTGCCTGTGCCAGGTGTTGCCGGTAGGAGCCCACCGCCTCCGCGTTGGCGTCTCTCAGGCGCCGGGCCTGGAGAAGCCCGTAATAGGCCTTCTTGACGTCATAGGCGATCTGGTTCATCGCCTGCTCCAGATCGGCGCGGGAGGAGTCCGCCCCGAGGCTCTGGATCTTGACCTGGGTCGACGTCTTGGAGAAATCGAAAAGGGTCTGGCTGACGCTGACGCCGGTTGCATAATTGTCGTAGATGGTTCCCGCCGCCCTGGACGAGGTGCCGCCGACGGAACTGCGGTCGTATTCCGCCGATGCGCTGACCTGCGGATAGTAGCCGGCCCGGGCCTGCCCCACCCGGCTCTCGCTGGCCTTCAGGCCACCGGCTGCGCCGAGGATGCTCGGGTGCCGCTCCAGGGCGATGGCGATGCAGCGCTTCAGGTCCATCGTCTCCCCGGGGCGGATCGACTCTTCCGGATATGCCGTCGCCGGAACGAACAGGATGACAAGGAAGGCTGAAAGCAGGAAACCAACGATGTTTTTCTTCATGGCCGGTCTATATGCTATGGATGTGGGGGCCTGTCAAGGCGAAGCCCCGGGAGTCGCCTGGGGTTGCCTGCAACAAGATACGGAGTACCGGAAGGCATCCCCCGGAACGTATGTTTGGCAAGGACCGTGCCTGACGGGTCGTGCTTTCCAATGCGCCGGATTCACAAGCGATTCATGAAGAGGAATTGCGAGTACACGACAAAGGAATGCCGGGCCGGATACATTCTATCCAGCCCGGTGCAGCCGGATGGATAAAAAATATCCATGACAGGATTCAGCCATGGACGGCACGAAGAAAACGAGGGACGTGATCCGGGCTCCACGGGTGTCCGGCCCGGAATGCAACATACGATGCGAGACGCAGCGATCGGCCGAGATCCCCGTCTCGCCTCAATACGTGCAGCGGGAAGGGCCGCTCCCCCGGCCGGCCGTTTCCTCCGCAATCATGACGTCCCCCTCGAAGGTCAGGACGTATAGGAAGTCGTTGTCTCCGCAGTTGTAGTACCATTTTTCGACGGACACCGTTTCTTCCGCATAGACGCCGCCGCGGCTTCGGCCGGTACGCGGGTCCTCGCCTCCGATGAAGCGGCCCCTCGTTACGGATTTCAAGCGCTCGACGCTGTCGGGCTTTCCGCATTCGATGGTGACGCGCGTCTTGGTGTCGCCGGTGCTGACCAGGCCTTTTCCCCGGTTGCACCGGAAGGCGGTCGCGTCGCCGGCACACCATAGCATGACCACCACCGCGGCCATGACAGCCATTGCCTTTTTCATCCCTCCCTCTCTCCTCCCGCTCGCTCTCGTTCAGAACATTCCATAATATTATCAAATTGTTTTCAATTCCCGGACCGACCGGCTACGCCCCGGGGATCCGGTCGCCAAATACCGATTGACATGTCAATCAACATTTGCTAAACCGGGCTCCATGGAAAAAGTAGCCAGTGAAAAAATCATCGTCGAAGCGGCGTTGAAGGTCTTCAGCACGAAAGGGTTCGCCGAAGCCCGGATGGCCGATATCGCCAAGGAAGCCAACCTCTCGTACGGGCTCATCTATCACTATTTCGAGAACAAGGAAAAACTTTTCGACGCCATCGTCGAGAACTGGTGGAAATCCTTCTACGACGAGCTGGAGATGCTCAAGAAGAGCACCGCGGCCACCAAGGAAAAGCTGGTGGAGATCATCAAGTTCATGATGAACGCCTACACTGCGACGCCGAGCCAGATGTCCATCTTCGTGGCGGAGGTCTCCCGGGGCTTCATCTACCACTCGAGTCCCCGGGGAAAGGACAAGTTCCGGAAACTGTTCAACCTCTGTGAAGACATCATCCGCGAAGGCCAGACCCGTGGAACCCTGCGGTCCGACATCCAGTCCAATTACCTCACCTATGTTTTCCTGGGCGCCATCGACACGTTTCTGTCGGTCATGATTTTAGGCAATGAAACCTTGAGCAAGTCCAGGGAGAAGCGGATCATCGAGAGCCTGACGAGTGTCTTTCTTCATGGAGCCGAGGCGGAAGCAGAGCACTGAGATGGATTCCCACCGAACGCCTCGGGGCGCCAATCCCCGGCGGACCAGAGCGGAGCAGAGACGGGAAGACGGATTCCGGCCTTCCGGCGGAAGCGGGCGGGATGCCGTGCCCGGGCATCCGAAGGAATCGGACGGACGGCTATGATTCTCAAGGGACAGCTCCACACCCACACAACCTACTCCGACGGGACCATGACACCCCAGGAGGTCGCCGATGCCTATGCGCGCCTGGGCTATGACTTCATCGCCATCACGGACCACGACCACCTCCTGAAGCCCTCCTACGGGGATGCCATCGCCCGTGTCCGGTCGGACATGCTGATCTTCACGGGAATCGAGCTGACGGTGCACTGCCGCAAGGGATACGTCCATGTCAGCCGGATCGAGGGAGAAAGGGAAGTCCTGCACGTCTTCAACCACCCCGCCGATATTGATCTCGGCCTGCGCGACTGCATCCGCATCATCGCGGAGGTGGCCGAGCGCTATCCCATCGACGCGGTGGAGATCACGACCCACGGTTTTTACACGCCCCAGTTCGACATCCCGGAGATCCCCTATCCCAAGGTGGCGGCCGACGACTCCCACAACCTCCTGGGCTGCGGGCGCGGCTGGATCGAACTGGAGGCCCCCCGGGACCGGGACGGAATCATCCGGACCATCAAGGAGGGGCGGTTCATGAACTGCTTTGCGGGCGACAAGGCCCGCCGAAAGCCCGCGGTGGACCTGCGGCTGATCCGATTTGCATGAGACTGCGGCCGGGACGGACCCCGCGCCGCGATACGATTCAGAACCATATTAAGGAAGGAGACGTTCTATGGCAACAAAGCGGGTAGCGATTTGTGCGGTTGCCCAGCACAAGAACGAACCGGACCTCTGGTACAGGCGGTTCCAGAACATGCTTCTGGACGTGCTGGAGGATCTTCAGGGGCAGACAGGGTTCAAGTACGGAGAAGGCGGCGTGGAAATGATCGTCAGCACCTCCGACGATTTCTTCGATGCCCGGACCATCTCGAACAACGGCGTCACGGACGTCATCGGCGGGCAGTATCTCGCGGAAGAAAAGATGGCCCAGGAAGGCCTCAACGCCATCGGCTACGCCAACGCCATCATCCTCTCGGGTCACAAGGATCTCGTCCTGATCATGGCACACTGCAAGGAATCCCAGGGTGAGAGCCGAAACATGATCACGAACTGCGGCTTCGATCCCTTCTACGGCCGCGCCACGGGACTGGATTACCTGAACGCCGCCGGCCTGCAGGCGCGGGCATACATGAAAAAGAGCGGCCTCACGGACGACCAGATGGCCGAGATCGTGGTAAGAAGCCGCCAGTGGGCCGCCAAGAACCCCTACGCCAACGCACGCGAAGCCGTAGTGGCGGGCAAGGTCAAGTCGTCGCCCATGCTGTGCGATCCCATCCGCCAGCTCCACGCCTATCCCGTCTCCGACGGCGCCGTGGGACTGCTCCTGGCATCGGAGGAGCGGGCGAAGGAATTCACCGACAAGCCCGTCTGGATCACCGGATTCGCCAATTGCATGGACACCTTCTTTTTCGGTGACCGGGATCTGACCAGCAACTTCGCCCTCAAGAAAGCCACGGAAAAGGCCTGCCGGAAAGCCGGCATCCAGGACCTGAAAAAGTCCGCCGACGTGGTCGAGGTCATGGACTGCTACGCCTACCAGCAGCCCATGTGGATGGAAGGACTGGGCTTCTGCGGAGACGGAGAAGGCGGACGCTTCATCGCCGAAGGCGGCCCCGGGAAGCACCGGGTGAACCTCTCCGGCGGAACCCTGGCAGGAAACCCGCTCGTCATCGCCGGTCTCTATCGGGCCGCCGAGGCGACCCTCCAGCTTCAGGGCGGCGCCGGCGACCGCCAGGTTCCGGACGCGAAATGCGCCGTGGCCCACTCGACCAACGGGCCTGCCGGCCAGTTCCACTCCGTTCTCATTCTCGAAGCGTAAGGAGCAGGCATCATGAAAAAACACACAAAAAACAGAAATGTAGCCATTATCGGGATCGGCCAGACGACCCTGTCCAGCCACAAGGAAGACCAGAACCAGGTGGAGATGGTCTCCGAGGCGGTGCGCAACGCCCTGGCGGACGCCAACATGACGCTTGACGACATCGACTGCATCGTCCACGGCAACATGGAGCTCTTCGAGATGCAGTTCCAGCCCGACATGTGGCACGCCCTGGGCTGCGGGTCCTTCGGAAAGGATGAGTACCGGATCACCACGGGCGGCACCGTCGGTGCCACCCTGGTCTGCGCGTCCGACAGCCTTGTGGCCTCCGGCCAGTACGACACCGTCCTGTGCCTCGGCTTCGAGAAACTCCAGGAAGGAAACACCACGGGCGGCATCACGAACATGGCCGACCCCCTCTGGTTCCGCAACCTCCAGACGGGAGCGCTCACATCCACCACGGCCACGGAGATGATCAAGGAGTTCGGGAAAGAGCGGGTTCTCCGGGCCGCCATGAAGTACCGCATCATGATCGACAAGCACGCCATGCTGAACGAGCGGGCGCACCGACGCCTCGGTCTCGAGTACGACCAGTTGGAGACCCTGATGGAGACGTCTCCCCAGCTCGTCGGCGAGCTCCGGCTGATCCACATGTGCTCCCAGTCCGACGGGGCCTGCGCCATGATCCTCACCAACGAGGACCGGGTGAAGAAGGGGACCGCCAAGCCGCCTGTCTGGATCCGGGATCATGAAACCTCCCACCGGGGGGAAAACATGTCCAACCTGTACGGCGCGAAGAAACCCAAGAGCACCCACCGCGACTGCGCGGAGAAGCTCTTCAAGCGAAACGGCATCGAAAACCCGCTGGAATACTTCGACGTCTTCGAGATGTACGATCCGTCCGCCTACTGGGGCCTCGACTGGCTCCGGGAATTCCTGCTCCTCAAGGATGACGAGGTTCTCAAGCTCATGGAAGCCGGCGAGTTCGACATGGACGGCAAGCTCCCGGTCAATCCCTCGGGAGGCGTCATCGCCAGCAATCCCATCGGCGCCACGGCCATGCTCCGTCCCGCCGAGGCGGCCCTTCAGATCCGGGGAGACGCCGGCGGCCACCAGATCAAGAAGGAGGTCCGCCATGCCCTGGCCTCCGGGTTCGGCGGCACCCTGTGGACCGTTATGCTTATGCTCGAAAAAGAATTGAACTGGTAGGAGGTTGACCATGGCTGAATTCTTCGGAACCACCGTAGCGGATATCTTCAATACGATGCCCAAGCGCTTCAAACCCGAGGCGTCCAAGGGCGTGGACGTCGTCATCGGGTACGAGTGCGGCGGCGAGGGCGGGGGAAAATGGAAGCTGACCGTCAAGGACCAGACCGCCAAAGTCGAGACCGTCGAGGGCGACCTCGGACCGTGCACGGCGACGATCACCGCCTCCGACCCGGAGACGTTCATCGGCGTCACCCTGCAGAAGATCGGCGCCATCGACGCCCTCTCCCAGGGCAAGATGAGGGTCGTCGGCGACACGCGGATGCTGATGACGCTTCTGCCCCAGATCTTCGTGCAGTACACCGTGCCGGAGAAAAAGACGGAAGTCACCGCCCGGGGAATCCTCTCCGCCATCGGGGACCGTTTCCGTCCCGACAAGGCGGCGGGTGTGACGCTGAAATACGGGTATGACCTGACGGGCGAGGGCGGCGGCCAGTTCACCATCACCATCGCCGACGGGACGTGCAACCTCAAGGAAGGCCTCGATTCGGACCTGGCCGTGAAAATGACCATGGAGGCCGCCACCTATGTCGGCATGATGACCGGCACGATCGACGGCGCTGCCGCCTTCACCTCCGGAAAGGTCCGGATCGACGGCGACATGATGGCCGCCGCCGCAACCGGCAAGTATTTCGACAAGTACGTGGATCCCAACGCCGAGGAGGCGGAGGAACTGCTTTCCCTGAAGGTGGTCACCTCCATCAACCAGCGCTTCGCCACGGGCCCCGTCATGGGCAAGTGGTTCGCCGGGCTTCGGGACAAGAAGCTCCTCGCCAGCGTATGTCCCCTCTGCAAGCGGACCCTGATCCTCCCCCAGGAGATCTGCCAGTTCTGCCACGTGCGCACCACCGACTACGTGGAACTGGGACCGGAAGGGTACGTCACGAACTTCGACCTGGTGTATTTTGCCAGCCCCGATCCCCTCACCGGCGAAGTGCGGGATACCCCCTACGCCTGCGCCTGGATCATGCTGGAGAATGCCACCCCGGAGGAAGCCTTCGCTTTCGAGATCGACAGAAAGGACCTCTCGAAACTGAAGATCGGTTCGAGGGTGCGGCCCGTCTGGGCGGAGAAACCGACGGGCAGCTTCCGTGACATCCTCCATTTTGAAATCATCGACTAAGGGAGAGGAGAATCGGATCATGACCTGCACAAGTGAAAATACAAAAGACTGCTTCGTCATCGAGGCGAGGATGGCCCTGCCAAACCAGTACTTCGTGGGACGGATCGGCTCGAAGTGGATCATCGCCATGAGGGACAAGAAGAAGATCACGGGCCTCAAGTGCGAAAAGTGCAGCATCACCTACATCCCGCCCCGGGAATACTGCAACAAGTGCGGGGCGAAGATCGCCGACAACTGGGTGGACGTGGGCACGACGGGGGAGCTCGTCAACTACACCATCGTCAACTACAACGACAAGCATCTTCCCCGGAAGGCACCGTACATCCTGGGGCAGATCAAGCTGGACGGGGCCGACACGCCGCTCACCCACATCGTTGCCGATGTGGATCCACTGGACGTCTACGTGGGTATGAAGGTGAAGGCCGTCTTCGCCGAGGGGGCCGTCAACACCCTGATGCAGCTGGATCACTTCGAGCCCGTCTGAGGCGCGGCCCGAAGGATCCACCAGGACGATAACAAAACAAATACCCATAAGGAGGTTTCACCATGGCCAAGGATGAAAAGAAGGTCATCATCACGGCGGCTCTCACAGGAGCCGCGACCATGAAGAACAACAACGCCAGCGTGCCCTACACGGTCGAGGAGTTCGCCGAGGAAGCGTACAAATGCTACCAGTCCGGTGCTGCCATGGTCCACGTCCATGCAAGAACGGACGACGGCCAGCCGACCCACGAGATCGACCGCATCAAGGCCGTGCATGACGCCATCAAGGCCCGCTGCCCCGAACTGCTCGTCTGCCTGAGTTCCGCCGTCGGCATCTTCAAGACGCCGGAACAGCGCCTGGCCCAGATCGTGGCAATCAAGCCGGAAATGGCCTCATACAACACCAACAGCATGAACTTCAGCATCGTCGACCGCCACACCGGACAGATCTTCTTCGACTACGTCTTCGACAACACCTTCACGATGCTCCAGGACTTCGGCAAGGCCTTCGAGTCCAACGGCGTGAAGCCGGAGATCGAGTGCTACGACATCGGCGGCATCGACAACACGCTGCTGATCGCCAAGCAGGGTTTCTTCACGGAGCCCATGAACTTCAATTTCGTGTGGGGCGTCGTCGGCGGCCAGAAGTTCCGTCCCGACGTTTTCATCTCCATGGTCAACGCCATCCCGGCGACGGCCAACTTCACGACCTGCGCCGTTGGCAACGAGCAGTTTCCCGCCAACGTCATGTCCTGCCTCATGGGCGGAAACATGCGGGTCGGCATGGAGGACAACACCCGGATGCCCAACGGCGAACTGGCCAAGGGAAGCTGGGAGCAGGTGGAGTGGTGCGTGAAGGTCGCCGCTTCCCTGAACCGAACCCCCGCCACGCCCGCGGAGGCACGGGAGATCATGGGCATTCGCAAGGCCTGAAGGGAGGGTCACATAGATGGATTTTACGTTTACCGACGAACAGCGGATGTTCCGCGACACGATCTACCGCTACTGCAAGGAGGAGGTGGCTCCCCTGTGCGAGGCGGCGGACCGTGAAGGGGAGTTCAGCATGGAAGTCTGGAAAAAGCTGGGCTCCATGGGGCTCCTGGGTCTTCCGTTCCCGGAGGAGTACGGCGGATCGGGAGCGGACTTCACCACCTGCTGCCTGGCCGGCGAAGCGATGGGCCATGCCGGCCTCGACGGCGGCCACACGCTGGCGCTGGGAGCCCACACGTACCTGTGCGGCGCGAACATCATGGAGCACGGCACGGAAGAGCAGAAGAAGAAGTACCTTCCGGGCATTGCGACGGGCGAGACGATCGGCTGCATGGGCCTGACGGAGCCGGGGAGCGGTTCGGATGCTGCGGCCCTGGCGACGACGGCCGTGAAAAAGGGTGACAAGTACATCCTCAACGGGTCCAAGACCTTCATCACCAACGCCCCCGTCGCAAAGGTGTTCGTGATCTTCGCGACGCTGGACAAGTCGAAGAAGCACAAGGGGATCACGACGTTCATCGTC
>CAZXMK010000114.1:0-9030 GCA_964641935.1 uncultured Syntrophaceae bacterium | reverse complement strand
AGGAGCCGATGTCGTAAACCGTGAATGGCCGGTCGCCCGGGTCGAACCAGAGCTTCTCCTCGTGGAAGAGGTGGATCTTCCGGTAGGTCTCCACCCGGCCATTTGGAGATACCAAGACAGCGGCGTTGTACAATTTCCTTCGTTGCCGCTCGATCAGTCCCGCCACGATGTGGACGTTCCGCTCCGCGGCGACCGCCCGCAGGGCCTCCGTCGTCTTTCCCTTCGGAACCGTCTCGGACAGCTCCCGGACCTCCTCCCTGGAGGTGAAGAGGTATCCCGTGTTGAACAGCTCGGGAAGGACGATCAGGTCCGCGTCGCAGCGGCGGATCATCTTCACGGCCCGCTCGACATTTCCCTCCACGTGGCCGAAAACCGGCCTGGTCTGAACAAACCCGACTCTCATGATTCGATTCCTCCCGGACGTCCATGAATCACCGCCGGCGTGCAAGCCCCGGCGACAGGAGCGATATAGCACAGGGGCCGCCGGGACAAAACAGAAAAGCCGCGGCACACAGCCGCGGCTTTTCTTATCAGGCCACCGGTCGCGTCCCGTCCTTCCCGGCCGGGACGCGCCGTTGGAAACACAATGGTTGACGGTTACAGCATCTCGTAGATCGCCGCCGCACCCATGCCGCCGCCGATGCACATGGAGACGATGCCCTTCTTCGCCTTCCGGCGCTTCATCTCGTGGAGCAGCTGCGCCGTCAGCTTGGCGCCGGTGGCTCCCAGGGGATGCCCCAGGGCGATGGCGCCGCCGTTGGGGTTGACGTCCCCGGCCCAGTAGCGGTCTTCGATGCCGACGAGACGGCAGCAGGCGATCGCCTGGGAGGCGAAGGCCTCGTTGACCTCGAAGACCTCGATGTCCTTCGCGGTCAGACCGGCCATCTTCAGGACCTTGGGGATCGCGTAGGCCGGGCCCATGCCCATCTCCTCGGCCTTGCAGCCCGCCACGGCAAAGTAGGCCAGTCGGGCCAGGGGCTTCAGCCCCAGTTCCTTGGCCTTCTCGGCTGACATGAGCAGGGAGAACGCCGCGCCGTCGGTCATCTGGGAGGCGTTGGCCGCTGTGATGACGCCGCCCGCCTTGAAGGGCGACTTCAGCTTGGCCATGTCCTCCAGCTTCACGGGCCAGCGCACGCCGTCATCGGTGTCGAAGACGACCTTCTCGCGGATCCGCTTCCCGTTCTTGTCCCTCTTGTACTTGAAGGCCTCGATGGGAATGATCTCCTCCTTGAACTTGCCGGCCTTGATGGCCTCGGCAGCCCTGCGGTTGCTCTCCATGCCCATCTTGTCCATGTCTTCCCGGGAGACGTTGTAGCTGACCGCCACGTTCTCCGCGGTGATGCCCATGGAAACATAGACGTTGGGCTGGCCGCCGTCGAAGTTCCACTCGGGGTTCGGGCGGAAAATGCTGCCGCCCATGGGGATGTGGGACATGGTCTCGCAGCCGCCGGCGATGATGATATCGGACCAGCCGGCCCGGATCTTCGCCGTGGCGTCGGCGATGGACTGCACGCCCGAGGAGCAGAAGCGGTTGACCGTCATGCCGGACACGCTGATCGGCAGTCCGGCGCCGATGGCGAGCACCCGGCCGTAGTTCATGCCCTGCTCGGCCTCCGGGAAGGCGCAGCCGACGATCAGGTCGTCCACGTCTTCCGGCTTCACCGCGGGGACCCGGGCCATGAGGCCCCGGATCACCTGGAAACCGATCTCGTCTCCTCTCGTTGCGGCAAGGCCGCCCCTCTTATAACGTCCACCAGGACTTCTGACCGCTTCGACAATCACAGCATCAGTCATGATATTCCTCCTTAGGATGCGCGGGCAAAAGAGCCCGCGTCTTTGTTGAAATTGCTACTAGTTCCGGAGCGGCTTGCCCGTGGTGAGCATGTGCATGATCCGGTCCTGGGTCCTCTTCTCGCCGCAGAGGGAGAGGAAAGCTTCCTTTTCGAGATCCAGGATATCCTGCTCCGTCACGTAGGTCCCTTCGTTGCAGTCGCCACCGGAGAGGATGTAGGCTACCTTCCGGCCGACGTGGACGTCGTAGTCCGTCGCGTAATTGCCGTGACGCATGTTGTAGAGGACACCGTTGGCCATCCCGCGGAAGTTCTCGCCCATCACGGGAATAAGAGCCGGCCGCGGCGGTTTGTAGAACATGGACAGGCCCAGAACGACCTGCTTGGCGTCCCAGATCTGCTGATCCCGGTTGAGGCTGATGTTCTCGGTCTTGCGGATGTACCCCAGCTCCATGGCCTCCATGGCGCTGGTGGCCACCTTGGCCGTCCCGATGTTCTCGAAGGCCTTGGCCATGTGGAACTGCAGGTTGAGGCCCGCTTCGACGACACCGTCGGGAAGACCCTCGGTAACTCGGACCAGGATTTCCTTGCATCCGCCGCCGGCGGGAATCACGCCGACGCCGACTTCCACGAGGCCCATGTAGGTCTCACCGCAGGGCTGGCAGCGGGCGCCGTGCATGGCGATCTCGCAGCCGCCGCCCAGGGCCAGGCCGGCCGGAGCGGTGACAACGGGCTTGGAGAGATACTTCATCCTCATGTTGGCGTTCTGGAAATTCGCGACCAGCGCCTCCAGGACGTCCCAGTCACCCTGCTGGATGGCCAGGAGGACCTTGAATATGTTCGCACCGGCCGAGAAGGCCCGGGGATCGTGGTTGCCGACGACCATGCCGAGGAAGTCCTTCTCGACGATGTCGCAGCTCGTGTTGATCATTTCGATCACGCCGTCGTCCACGGCGTTCATCTTTGTGTGGAGCTCGAGGCAGGTCACGCCGTCGCCGATGTCGATGAGGCTGGCGGAAGCGTTCTCCGCCACGACCTTTTTCTGATCCTTCAGGCTGGGCAGGAGGATGATTCTCGGGTTCTCCTCCAGCTTGACGTAGCCCTTCTTGGCGAAATCATAGTAGTACAGGCCGTCCGCCTTCTTGGCGTAGAAGGACTCGCAGCCCGCTTTGAGCATGTCTTCGATCTTCTTGGGCACCTTCTTGCCCATCTTCTTCATGGCGTCCACGGCATTGCGGACACCCACGGCATCCCACGTCTCGAAGGGTCCGAGGGCGTGGTTGTAGCCCCACTTCATGGCGTTGTCGATCTCGACGACGCGGTCGGCGATCTCGGGAATCCGGTTCACCGCATAGATGAAGTTGTTGCAGAGGTATTCGCGGATCAGGTCCGAGGCCTTGTCCTTCCCGTTGAAGACGATCTTGATCGATTCGGCAATGCCGAGGTCGGAGGCCTTCTTGGCCTCACTGACGGACTCGTACTTGGGCTTCGTGGGCGCCACGTACTCAAGGGAGTTGTAGTCCAGCACCAGCTTGACCTTCTTGCCCTTCTCGTCCTTGGTCTTCTTGTAGAAGCCCTGCTTGGTCTTGTTGCCGAGCCACTTCTTCTCCATCATCTTGTCCATGAAGCCCGCGGGGATGAAGAGGTCGCGGGACTCATCGTCGGGCACGGCGGCATAGAGGTTCTTCATGACGTGGTAGCCCGTGTCGAGGCCGACCAGATCCAGGGTCCCGAAGACAGCGGTGCCGGGACGGCCGACAGCCTTGCCGATGACGGCGTCCACTTCCTCGATCTTCAGGCCCTTCTGGACCATCAGGGCGACGGCGTTGGAGATGTCGAAGACACCGATGCGGTTGCCGATGAAGTTCGGGACGTCCTTGCAGACCACGACGCCCTTCCCGAGGACTTCCTCGCAGAATTTGATCATGAACTCGACGACTTCCTTCTTCGTCTCCTTGCCGGGGATGATCTCCAGGAGCTTCATGTACCGGGGCGGATTGAAGAAGTGGGTGCCCAGGAAGTGCTCCTTCAGCTTTTTGCCGAAGCTGGCGGTGATGTCCTTGATGGGAAGGCCCGAGGTGTTTGTCGTAACGATGCAGCCGGGCTTCACGATTTTTTCGACCTTGGCGAACAGGTCCTGTTTGATCTTCAGGTTCTCGATGACGACTTCAATAACCCAGTCCACATCGGCCAGCCACTTCAGGTTGTCCTCGAAGTTGCCGACCTTGATCATGGAAGCGTTTTTCTTGGAAAAGAAGCTCGCCGGCTTGGATTTCGTGACGCCGGCCAGTCCACCCGCGGCAAAGCGGTTCCGCCAGGCGGGACTCTTCTCTGTCAGCCCGGCCTTCTTATCGGCCTCGGTGAGCTCGAAGGGGACAATGTCGAGCAGACAGCACTCGATCCCCGCGTTGGTCAGGTGGGCGGCAATGGTGGCCCCCATGACCCCGGCTCCCAGAACAGCGGCTTTTTTGATCTGATATGACATGTCTTTCCTCCTTGTGAAAATCGGTAGAGCGGAACGT
Source organism: uncultured Syntrophaceae bacterium (assembly GCA_964641935.1). Classification (GTDB taxonomy): domain Bacteria; phylum Desulfobacterota; class Syntrophia; order Syntrophales; family PHBD01; genus PHBD01. Next base: position 4,718 of record CAZXMK010000114.1, on the reverse strand, counting down.
TACGCCGAGAAGCACTCGTCGGCGATCTCGATGGGCACCTTCTCCCCTTCCTTGATCAGCTCGCAGCGGGCCTTGACCGTCGAAAGCATCTCCACGGCAAAGAACTTCGCCGACATGATCTTTCCCTGGTAGAAGGCCACCTCGGGATTCGTGTGCACCAGCGCTCGCTGCTTCCCGACGGTGTCGGCGCCGTTCGCCTCGTACAGGGCGGCCAACTTCTCTTCCGCAATCAGCGCCCCCTGGGTGAGCAGCCACCCCAGGACCACGTCTCCGAAGATCTCCAGGTAGGTGGAGGCGTTCAGGACGGGCAGCAGGAAGCTCGAGCTCTTGCCGTAGCCGGCGAAGGCCATGGTCAGGTCGATCAGGGCGTTCCCCGCCGTTTCCAGCTTGCCGGCGTATTTGCCCAGCTCCTTGGAAGCCTTTGCCTTGCCGATGGTCGCCATGATCTCGCCGGCGAGGTTCATGACGTTCGCGCCCTTGTTGGCGCCCAGCTTGCGTCCCACCAGGTCGAGGGCCTGGATGCCGTTGGTTCCCTCGTAGATGGCGGCGATCTTGACGTCCCGCATGTACTGCTCCACGGGGTATTCACTGCAGTAGCCGTATCCGCCAAAGGCGTCGACGGCCTTGGAGCAGACCATCAGCGCGATGTCGGAAGAGAAGGCCTTGCAGATCGGGGTCAGGAGCTCCAGCATGCCGAACCACTTCTTGGACTCCGCCCCCTGCGTCACATGAGACATGTCCAGGCAGAAGGACGCATAGAGGTTCAGGGCCCGGAGCCCTTCCACGTAGGATTTCATCCACATCAGGTCGCGCCGGATGTCGGGATGCTTGATGATCGGAACGGCCTTGGCGTCGGGATTCTTCATCTCCCAGACAGGGGTCATCTGGATGCGCTCCCGGGTGTAGGCCAGGGCCTGCTCGAAGGCCGCCGTGGCGTGCCCCAGGGACTGCATGCCCACTTCCATCCGGGCCTCGTTCATCATCTGGAACATGACCCGCATTCCCTCGCGCTCCTTACCGAGGAGCTCGCCGATGCAGTTTCCGTCCTCGCCGAAATTCAGCGTGCAGGTGGCACTTGCCTTGATGCCCATCTTGTGCTCGATGTTTCCGGTCTTGACGTCGTTGAATTCACCCATGGAGCCGTCGTCGTTCACCCGGTACTTGGGTACGATGAAAATGGAGATGCCCGCCGTCCCCGGGGGGTCTCCTTCGATGCGCGCCAGGACGGGGTGGACGATGTTGTCCGTCAGGTCGTGATCGCCGCAGGAGATGAAGCACTTCGTCCCGGTGATGAGGTACTTGCCGTCGGGAAGGCGCTTGGCGGTCGTCTTCAGGGCGCCGACGTCGCTGCCCGCGCCGGGCTCGGTGAGGCACATGGTGCCGCCCCATTTTCCTTCGTACATCTTGAACATGTACTTGTTCTTCTGGTCCTCCGTCCCGAACGTATCGATCAGGGCGGCGGCGCCGTTGGTCAGGCCGGGATACATCCAGAAGGCAAAGTTGGCCGCCGAGATGAGCTCGGAGCAGGCGTTGCCAACCACGTGGGGCAGCCCCTGTCCGCCGACTTCGGGGTCGCGAATCATGGCGAGCCATCCGCCCTCGCAGTATTTCTTGTATGCATCGTGAAAGCATTTCGGAACGAAGACCTTGCCGTCCTTGAAGGTGCAGCCCTCGTGATCCCCTTCCTTGTAGGTGGGTTCGATAACATTGGCGCAGAGTTTCTCCGCCTCGTTGAGCATCATCAGGATGTCATCCTTGGAGAAAGCAGAAAACTTCTCACTGGCGAACAGCTTCTCAATGCCAAGTTGTTCGAAAAGGACAAACTGCTGATCTCTCCCGTTTACCAGCTTGCTCATAACAACCTCCTTCCCAAATGTCCGTTACGTTTACCAATGACAGCCGGCGTCCCCTCTCCGAACCCCCGGGAGGCCATACGCCGGTTCTACCGGTCCGTTCTTCCGCCTGCAGCCGTCTTCACCGGATTTTCCGCCGATTCCCCACGGGCGGTCAGGCCGCGAATGACCTCCCGGATCCCCTCTTCGACGGTGGTACGGATGCGCTCTTCTCTTCGAGCCTCCAGCCCCGTGAAGATATGGAGGGAGATGATTCCATTGAGAAGTCCCCATATGACGTCACGGTTCAGGCGGAGGTTCATCGTGGCTGGGAATTCCCCCCGTTCCACCCCGTACTGGAAGATTTTCTCAATGATACTGACAGTCTTGTTGGTGGTTTTGACGATGTGGCGGTTCAGCTCCTCCGGAAGGTTCATGTGCTCCGTGTGAAGCATGAAGGTCATGAGAATCCGGAACAGCTCCTTGTCGCCCAGGAAGAAATTGATGTAGATTCGGGCCAGTTCGACGAGAAGATCGGACGCCGTTTCTCCGGTGCGGAACAGGTTGGCGATTCCCTTGTGGAACTTGTCGATGTCGCTCAGGAGGATCTGTGTGTAAATTTCCTCCTTGCTGTTGAAGTACAGGTAGATGGAACCTTTGCTGAGCTCGGCCTTGTGGGCGATGCTCTCAACGGTCACCGGCTTGAAACCTTTTTCAAAAAAGAGCTTCCGGGCTGCCTTGAGAATGGCCGCCCTCCGGTTTTCCTTCTCCCGCCTTCTCCGCTCTTCAAGCCCCACGTTGTTTCCCCGGAGATGAATGACCGCAAGTCGTTGATGTGAATAACGGTCATTAACTGACCATTGGTCAGTTCGTGAACCGTCTACCCGATTGATCCGGTGCTGTCAAGCGAAAATGTTCGCGATTGCTTTTCCTCAAGGATTCCCTTATGAAAGGCGCAAGCCGCCGTCGGGCTGTCAATGTTGTCTCATCCCCGGCGCGGCGCAGGAGTGACCCTTTGAAAGCCGAAACGATACGGATCATCGACGTTTGGACGGGTAAGGGGATCTGCTTTGCCCTCACGGTGCTGCGGCGCCTGCAGGACACATTCACGCCGCGCGTCGCCTCCCCTTCTCCCGCAAGGAAAATCCTCTTCATCAAGCTCATTGAACAGGGAGCGACGGTCCTGGCGTACAGCGCCATCCAGCGGGCCATCGATCAGGTCGGCCGGGAAAACGTCTATTTCATGGTCTTCGAGGAGAACCGGGAGATCCTGTTTATCCTGGACCTCCTGCCGGAAGAAAACGTGCTGATCGTCCGGAACAGGGACTTCCTGACCTTCACCCGGGACATCCTGGCCGCCCTGATCCGGATCCGGAGGCTGGAGATCGACACGACGGTGGATCTCGAGTTCTTTGCCCGCGCCTCGGCCATCATTTCATTCCTGACGGGGGCAGAGCGTCGGGTCGGCCTGCACCGCTTCACCAGCGAGGCCCCTTACCGGGGAGACCTGATGACCCACCGGGTGCAGTACAATCCCTACCTTCACACGGCAAAGGCCTATCTTCTCCTTGTAGACGCACTGGCAAGAGAGCCGGGGGAGATCCCGCTTTCAAAGGTTGTGGAAGGGGATCTCGCGGTCATGGCCCCCCGTTTCCAGCCCACTGCGGATGAGACCGAACGCCTGAAGAAGCGCCTCTCGGAAATGCTGCAAACGGCGGAGAAAGGCCCTCTGGTTCTCCTGAATCCCAACGCCGGCGATCTTCTTCCACTGCGGAAATGGTCCCTGGAGAATTTTTTCGACCTCGGGCGGAAAATCCTGGAGGCTAGGCCGGATGTCAGGCTGATCATAACCGGCGCCCCCTCGGAGGCGGCGGCAGCTGAGAATCTGTGCTCCCGGATCGGATCGGGCCGGGCCGTATCGCTGGCCGGAAAGACGACGCTCCGGGAACTCCTGGTCCTGTATACCCTTGCCGACGTCCTGGTGACCAACGACAGCGGCCCCGGCCACTTCGCCTCCATGACGGACATCGACAACGTGGTCCTCTTCGGGCCGGAAACACCCCGTCTCTTCGGCGCCATCGGAGGGCGGCCCCACACGATCTACGCGAAGCTCGCCTGCAGCCCCTGTGTGAACGCCTTCAATCACCGCTTTTCCCCCTGCCTTGACGGCCGGTGCATGCAGGTCATCACCGTGGAGGAGGTCCTCCGGACGGTCCTCGCCTGCCTTGCACAGAGGCGCAACGCGTCCGAAACGGTCCCCTGAAGGAGCGGACGGCATCCCTGTCTCTTCATTTTCATGCAGAATGAATAAGGCTGATTACCGGCGGATCGAGGGAGAGGCCCCCGGCGGCACGCCCAGGGCGTGCTCCAGGTTTCGCCGGGCTTCCCGATAATCCGGCTGAAGCCGCAAAGCCTCTCGGAACAGGCGAACCGCCTCGGACAGGCGGCCCTGCGAGGCCACGGCGGCACCTAAGTTGTTCCAGTATTTCGCCGTGGCGGGACGAAGGGCCACGACCCTTCGAAATTGCACCTCCGCCTCCTTGAGACGCCCCGCCCCCATCAGCGCGACGCCGAGGTCGTTCCTGGCCCGGGCATCCTCCCGCAATTCAAGGGAAATCTCCAGATGGCGGATTGCATCAGTGGAGATGCCCCGCTCGTGAAGGGCCAGCCCCAGGGCGTGGTGGGCCTTGTAGTTCCGCTCCGTCACCTCCAGGGTGTGCCTGAAGAGCGTCTCCGTGCTTCTCCAGTAGGAGGCCTGATGCCAGGAAAGCAGGGCACAGACGGCCAGGATGAGCATCCCGGCCGGAACCGCGATCCTCCGGCCCGCGCCAGGCCGTCCGGACCCGCCCGAAGCCCCCCAGGCCAGCATGATGGCCGGGCCGATCA
>CAZXMK010000113.1:0-9042 GCA_964641935.1 uncultured Syntrophaceae bacterium | reverse complement strand
CCGCGTCGTTTCCCTCCGCCCGGATCGTGATAAAACTGCCCTGCGGACAGGCCATGGTGAGAATGCCAAGGAGACTCTTGGCATTCACCTCGTTGCCGTCCCTTTCGAAAAAAATCGTGGACCGGAAACGAACAGCCACGGCAACCAGTTTGGCAGCCACCCGGGCATGAATACCAAGTTTATTTCTGACCTCAAAGGTCCGAATCATCATCATGACACGACTGCTTGCACGATCAGGAACAGCACAAATATACCGTAGGGAATCCAAACCCGGGGCACTCCCTGGCGAATGAGCCAGAAAACCGCCAGCAGGAAGGCCAGCACCGATACATACCCCACAGGCAGGGGAAAAAACCCTTCACGATGCAGGAATACCTTCGCCACGACGGCCCCGACAACGGCCAAAGCAACCAGCCCGGCCCAGCGCATCCGGGATGTCCAGCGGGTCAGATCCAGCGTCTGGAAAAACTCGAAGGCCCAGCGCCCCCTCTTGTACCCCTGCCGAAAGCCCCTCCACCGGATCCAGAGGGACGGCACATTGTACAAACCGAGGAGGCACAAGGGAGCTGCCATCATCATCCCCAGGGCAAAAAAGAAAACACCGGAAACGGAAGAAAAAGGCCGTATTCCGCCCAGGAACAGCGGGTCCCCCAGGGCCGCATACGGTCCCATCAGGCTGTCCTTCAAGGCGACGGAATCGGCACCGGCGGACGCCCCCCCGGTCTCCTCGATGCACACGACCGAACCGAGGATCGAGGGCGCCATGCACGGATGGGTATGAAACCGCCTCAAGTGACGGTTCAGACGTTCCGATACATCCTTTCGATCGCGGCTGAATCGTCGGATCACCGGAATCATGGCAAAAGCAAATCCGAGATTCTGCATCCGCCAGTAATTAAACGACGCCTGGATGAGAAAGGATCGGGCAAAAACCTGGATCAGGGGGGGGCGGGTCATGAACGTTTGGGCCTCGTTGTTTCCCTGTCGGATCAATGCTTCCGTATTGGATCAATCGGCGCCGTATCTACCATGATCATCCCCGAAAGTCAAATCATTCAAAGGGTTATTCAAGATCAGGCAACAATGTTTCCCACCCGAACGGGGACTTTTTCCTTGACAGCCCCCCCGTTATTTGTTAGCAAACCCAGCCTCGCGGAATTCCATCATCCCGGCCCCTCCATCCGGGCCAACCGCGGAAATACAAGGCAACGGAAAGGAGTCTCGACCGTGATCTGTCAGACCGTGAAGGCGGGCAGCGAGTGTTCCTTCATGTCCAAAAAGGGTTGCAGTTTCACCGGAGGCAGCTGCCTGGTCATCGCCGAGCAATGCAACGGCTGCAACAAGGTGATCGAGGTGAACGGCGGCGCATACTGTCGGATCTACCCGGACCCGGCCGCCCGCTGGGCCTACGGCATCTGCCCCATGGCTTCCCATGTCAAAAAGGAAGTCAAGGAAGTGGTGCAGAAGCTGAACCCCCTGAAGGCATCCAAGCGATCCAAAAAGAAATAGGCCGCGACATTCAGTCAAGGAAAACAAAAAAGGCCGATCCGTACTTTGACAGTCCGGATCGGCCTTTTTCATTTCCCTTGAGGTGAGAAATGCCCGACTTTTAGTTCAACAGATCGCGAATCTGGGTTAATCCCTCCTTGACGGCCGCCAGCCGATCTCTTCCCGATTCGTTGTCGCTCATCCCCTCCGGATCGTCAGGCCTTGCCGGGTCTTCCCGGTCCTGCCCGGAACCCTGCTTCATCCGCCGCAGCTCTTTCTTCGCCCCGGCAATGGTGAACCGCTTCCCGTACAGGAGGTCTTTGATGACCAGAAGCTCCTCCACGTCCTTCCTTCGGTATCGCCTCTGGTCGGAACTCGTCCTTTCCGGCCTGACCGACTTGAACACCGATTCCCAGTAGCGAATCACGTAGGGCTCTACGGCCAGGATCAGGCTGACCTCGCCGATTCTGAAGTAGGCCTTGTCGGGAATCATTTCGTGCATATCCGGCAGACAGGGCGCTGAATCGCCGGCCGGGATCACCGGATGCCCGCGATCAGCTGTTGAGCGCCTTCCTCAGGACCTGACTGGATTTGAAGGTCAGGACCTTCCGGGCGGTGATGGTGATTTCCGTTCCCGTCTGGGGATTCCGGCCCCGGCGGGATTTCTTTTCCTTCACCATGAAGTTTCCAAATCCCGAGATCTTGATCTTCTCTCCCTTGGCGAGGGTTTCCTTCATGATTTCAAAGACGGATTCGACAATGCTGGCAGAATCCTTCTTGGAAAACCCGAGCTTCTCGTAAACTTCCTGAATGATGTCGATTTTCGTCATTTCTGCCCTCCTGCCCTGTGACCAAAAATGATGGCTTAACGGATTCTGGCGCCGCTGGCCGCCATAATCCTCTCCAAAATCCGGCTGTGAACTTCTTGAATCTCCTGATCGGTCAACGTCCGATCCGGAGCGCGATAGGAAAATCGAAGGCCGAGGCTTTTCATTCCCTCGGGGATTCCCTGGCCGGCGTATACATCAAAAACATATATCTTTTCAAGCAATTCTTCTTCATTGCCGGCAGCCCAGCGGATCATGTCTCCGCTGGTGATCCCGGCGGCGACCAGAAATGCTACGTCGCGAGAACTGGAGGGATATCGCGGAACCCCACGGAACTTCAGTTCCCGCGCGGCGATCGTGGACAACGCCTCAACATCCAGTTCAAACACCATGGCCCGGCTCTTCAGATCCAGGCGGCTCAATACGTCGGGATGCACCTCGCCGAGAAAACCGAGTCGCAGGTCACCATGAAACAGGTCACAGGATCGTCCCGGGTGAAGGAACGGCTCCGACGAGCGCACCCGGAAATCTCCTTCCCGGATTCCCAGTCCCTCCAGGACTCCCTCCAGGCAGCCCTTGAGGTCGTAAAAATCGGACTGGACGGATGTGAAGTGCCAGCGGTCCTCGTATCGCCGGCCCGTGAGCAGGGCTCCTATGCGGTCCCTCTCCTCCGGGAGTTCACGGCCTTCCTGCGGATGAAACACGTTCCCGATCTCGAAGATCTTCAAATCCACGGTTCCCGCGTTGGCATTGTCCAGCATGGTCTTGAGCAGGCTCGGCACCAGGGCCGTTCTCATAACCGACTGGTCCTCCGTCAGGGGATTCGTGATCTTCAGCATTCGGCGACGGAAATCATCCGGCTGAAGGGCCAGGAGATCCGCCGAGTGCGGCGAAACGAAGCTGTACCCGTAACCGTTCAGGAGGGTTCTGACCCTGTCTTCCACGAGCCTGCGGGGATCCGGAGCAAACGGGGCTTCCGTGACGGCAGGCAGGGTGAGAACAATCCGGTCGTACCCGTACAGCCTCGCCACCTCCTCGATGAGGTCGATCTCCCGGGTGAGGTCCACCCTGCAGGTCGGCGGTGTAACCCGGTATACTCCGGGGCGGCCTTCTTCAGACCTCACTTTCATTTCCAGTGATTCCAGGATCGGGACGATCTCCTTCTCCGTCAGGGACGTTCCCAGGATGTCGTTGACCCGCGCGACCCGCAAGGGAATGTCTATCGCGATTTCAACTTCCCGCGGATGGGCATCGATAAAGCCGCGGCAGGACACGCCGTCCGCCAGCTCCGCCATCAGACCGGCCGCCCGGTCAAGGGCCCGCACGACTCCCTGCGGGTCGATCCCTCGTTCGAAACGGAACGCCGCATCCGTCCCCATCCCGAGAAACCGGGAGGATCGCCGGATCGAGCCCGGATTGAAATAAGCGCTTTCAAGGAGGATCGTGGACGTGTCGTCCTTCACCTCCGAGTTGAGGCCGCCCATGATCCCGGCAATGGCCACCGGCTTGACGCCGTCACAGATCAGGAGGGTTCCCCCTTTCAGGACCCGCTCCTTTTCATCGAGGGAGACGAAGATCTCGCCTTCCCGGGCCTTCCGGACGACGATGCGTCCCTCTTCCAGAAAACGGAAATCGAACGCGTGCAAGGGCTGTCCGAGCTCCAGCATGACGAAATTGGTGATGTCCACGACGTTGTTGATGGCCCTCAGGCCGACGGCCTCCAGGCGCTGCCGCATCCAGAGGGGAGACGGCCGGATCGTCACGTTGCGGACGATGCGGGCGGTGTACTCGGGGCAGAGGTCGGGGTCCATAATCGTTACGGAGGTGACGTCGGATACCTTCTCCTCGCCCTCCGGCACCGTTGTCGCCGGATAACGCAGCGATTTGCCGGTAATGGCAGCCACTTCCCGGGCGATCCCGACGATGCTGAGGCAGTCGGAGCGGTTGGGCGTCACGCCCACATCGAGAACCCAGTCCGTCAGGTCCAGAGCCTTTTCGAGAGGCATCCCGGGCACCAGTTCATCCGGCAGGACCATGATGCCCGTGTTGTCGGACCCGATGCCCAGCTCCTCCTCAGAACAGAGCATCCCCTCGGAGACCTGTCCCCGGATTTTCGTCAGCTTGATCGTGTAACCACCGGGAATAACGGCGCCAACAGTGGCCAGGGGAACGAGGATTCCCTCCCGGACGTTCGGTGCGCCGCAGACGATGGGGAGCGTCCTGTCCCCGATGCCGACCTCGCAGAGGGAGAGCTTGTCCGCATCAGGATGGCGCTTCGCGGAGAGGATCCGGGCCACCACGACGCCGCTGAAATCGGCCCGCTTCTCCTCCAGGGCATCCACTTCCAGGCCGGCCATGGTCAGGCGATCCGCAAGCTCCTGCGCCGGCAGGTCAACATCGACGTAGTCTTTCAGCCACTTGAGGGAAACCTTCATCCGAACTGCTCCAGAAAGCGCCAGTCGTTTTCGAAGAAGAGGCGGATGTCGTTAATGCCGTACTTGAGCATGGTCAATCGTTCCACCCCGAGACCGAACGCGAATCCCGTCACTTCCTCCGGGTCGTAACCGACATTCTTGAAGACTTCCGGATCGACCATGCCCGACCCCAGGATCTCCAGCCAGCCGCTCTGTCCGCAGACACGGCATCCCGCGCCATGGCACATGACGCAGCGGATATCCACTTCGGCGCTGGGCTCTGTAAAGGGAAAGAAGCTGGGGCGAAAGCGCAGGACCGTGTCCTCCCCGAAGAACTGGATTAGAAAGGAGGTCAGGACTCCCTTGAGGTCGCCCAGGGTGACACGACGGTCCACCAAAAGCCCTTCGACCTGATGAAACATCGGCGAATGGGACACGTCCGAATCGGGGCGGTAGACGCGGCCGGGTGAAAGGATCCGGACGGGCGGCTTCATCCGCTCCATGGTCCGGATCTGCACGGGCGACGTGTGGGTCCTGAGGACTACGTTACCCTCCACGTAGAACGTGTCCTGCATGTCCCGGGCGGGATGGTCCTTAGGGATATTCAGGGCCTCGAAGTTGTAATAATCCGTTTCGACCTCCGGCCCCTCGACAATCGAAAAGCCGAGCCCCGAGAAAATGGCATAGATTTCCTGCCTGACACGGGTGATGGGATGGAGCCGGCCCGGCATGACCGCCCGTCCCGGCAGCGTGACATCGATCTGCTCCTTCAGGAGTGCCTGTTCACGCCCGGTGGACAGCTTTTCCTGCAGCGCTTCTTCAATCCGGCCGTCCAGATCCGCCTTGATCTCGTTCAGGCGCTTTCCAAAAGCCGGTCGGTCCGAGGGGGGTACGGAGGATATGGTCCGCAGGAGGCCCGTCAGCAGACCTTTCCGACCCAGGTAACGGGTGCGGATTTCCAGAAGCTGCTCTTCCGATGCAGCCTCTGCAAGCTCCGCTTCCGCCTGCTTTCTGAGCTCCTCCAGGTCGCTGGTCATGCCGCCGGGGTACCTTTAACCATACCGACGATCCGCGAGAAGGCACCGGGATCGTGGATAGCCAGATCGGAGAGAATTTTCCGATCCAGGGCGATGCCCGCCTTGCGAACTCCTTCCATGAGCCGGCTGTAGGTAATGCCGTTCATGCGGGCCGCCGCGTTGATACGGGCGATCCATAGCACCCGGAACTCACGCTTCCTTACCCTCCTGTCCCGGAAGGCATACTTCATGGCCCGGTTGACCGCCTCGGTGGCGGTCCTGAGGAGACGGCTCCGGGCACCGAAATAGCCCTTGGCCATCTTGAATATCTTTCTTCTCTTCTTTTTTGCCGTAAGGCTGCGCTTTACTCTCGACATGATTACCTTCTCCAGATGATGATCGATGATTCCATCGCGGGAGCAAACACCCCGACCGGGGTGTCCGTGAAGTGAATCGACGAATCCGGGATTTACAGATAGGGCAGGAGCGCCTTGATCGCCCTTTCGTTGGTCTTGTCCACCAGGGCGGATTTTCTCAGGTTCCTCTTCCGCTTGGTGCTCTTTGTCGTCAGAATGTGGCTGGAATAGGCCTTGCTCCGCTTTACCCGGCCCGTCCCGGTGAAACGGAATCGCTTGGCCGCTCCCCGGTGCGTTTTCAGTTTGCTCATGTCTCTTTCACCCCTTTTCCGTTCATTTTCCTTTTTCGACCGCTCAGCCCTGCTTTTTCGGGGCCAGGAACATGGTCATATGCCGCCCTTCCAGCCTCGGAAACTGCTCCACGGTAGCGATATCCAGCAGTAAGTTCCGAATCTGCTCCATGGTCCGGCGGGCATGGTCAGCATAGGCAATCTCACGGCCGCGGAACATCATGGTGATTTTTACCTTGTTCTGCTCCTCCAGGAACTTCCGGATATGGCGGATCTTGACCTGAAGATCGTGCTCTTCCGTCTTCGGCCGCAATCTCATTTCCTTGATCTGGATCACGCTCGCGCTTTTCTTGGCGGTATGAAGTTTCTTGCTCTGCTGATACCGAAACTTCCCGTAATCCATCACCTTGCAGACCGGCGGATCCCCCTGGGGAGCAACTTCCACCAGGTCCAGCCCGGACTTTGCGGCGACATCCAGTGCATCCGCCAGCGTCAGGATACCCAACTGCTTCCCCTCGGCGTCAATCACCCGGACCGACGCTGCACGGATCTCCCGGTTGATTCTCCAATCCTTTTGGATAGGCCACCTCCCTGTATTGTCAGCCCCTGGTTACTGATACCGGGCGCAGAGATCCTCCACCAGGCCGATGAAGGAATCCACATCCATGGGGCCCAGATTCTTACCGTCCCTCTGGCGGGGCGAAACCTTCCGCCCTTCCACTTCCCGGTCTCCGATGACAAGCATGAAAGGAATCTTCTGGCTCTGCGCTTCCCGCACCTTGTACCCCAGCTTTTCGTTCCGGAAATCCCTTTCCACCCGGATCCCGGATTCCATCAGCTTCCGGTAGACTTCCTCCCCGAAGGGAATCTGCCTGTCCGTCACCGTCTGGATGACCGCCTGGACAGGGGACAGCCAGACCGGGAAGGCGCCGGCATAATGCTCGATGAGAACGCCCATGAACCGCTCGATGGCACCGAGGATCACCCGGTGCAGCATGACCGGGCGGTGGCGTTCCCCGTCCGCTCCGACGTAGGTCAGGTCGAAACGGTCCGGCAGGGTAAAATCGCACTGAATGGTGGCGCACTGCCATTTCCGCTTCAGGGCGTCCTTCAGCTTGAAGTCGATTTTGGGCCCGTAGAAAGCCCCGTCTCCCGGGTTGACGTCGTAGGCCATCCGGTTGTCCTTCAGGGCCTGCTCCAGGGCGTTCGTCGCCATGTCCCAGTCGGCGTCGGAGCCGATGGATTTTTCCGGACGAGTGCTCAGCTCGACCTCGTAATCGAAACCGAAGATCTTCATGGCGTAGGCGACGAAATCGGCAATGTCCCGGATCTCCGAGTTCAGCTGCTCCGGCATGCACAGGATGTGGGCGTCGTCCTGGGTGAACTGGCGGACCCGCATCAGTCCGTGAAGGACCCCCGCTTTCTCGTGGCGGTGAACGGTTCCCAGTTCGAAGTACCGGAGGGGCAGGTCGCGGTAACTGCGCACCTTCGACTTGTAGATCAGCATATGGGAGAGGCAATTCATCGGCTTGATGCCGTAGAGTTGGTTCTCCACTTCCGTGAAGTACATGTTCTCCCGGTAGTGATCGAAATGACCGGAGCGCCGCCAGAGATCCGCCTTGAGGATCTGCGGGCCCATGACCATGTCGTAGCCGCGCTTCAGGTGTTCCTTGCGCTCCCACTCCTCGATCAGGTAGCGAAGCAGCATGCCCTTGGGATGAAAGATGACAAGCCCCGCGCCGGCTTCCTCGTTGACCTGGAACAGGTCGAGTTCCCGGCCCAGACGGCGATGGTCCCGCTTGCGTGCTTCCTCCAGGATGCGGAGATAGTCATCCAGTTCCTCCTGGGTGGCGAACCCGGTTCCATAGATCCGCTGAAGCATCTTGTTGTGCTCGTCGCCCCGCCAGTAAGCGCCCGCCACGTTCAGCAGCTTGAATGCCTTGATCATTCCGGTGGATGGAATATGGGGACCTCGGCAGAGATCGACGTAATCACCCTGGCTGTAGAGGCTGACCGTTTTCACGTCCGGCGGAAGATCCTGGATCAGTTCCACCTTGTAATTTTCGCCTTTTTCCCGGAACAGGGCGACCGCCTCTTCCCTCCCGATTTCCCGGCGGACAAACGGCCGGTCCGACCGGGCGATCTCATCCATTCGCGCCTCGATCTTTGCCAGATCTTCCGGTGTGAATGTTTCCGCATAGTCGAAATCGTAGTAGAATCCGTCTTCGATGGAGGGACCGATGCTGACCTGGACACCCTGGAAGCTGTCCTGTACGGCCTGGGCCATGACGTGGGAAATGCTGTGACGGAGGATCCCAAGCCCTTCCCGAGAAGCGATTCCGATCACCTCCAGGGCACCGTCTTCGTGAAGCGTACGACTCAGATCCAGGGCATTCCCCCCGAACCGCACGGCCAACGCCGACGGAACCAGGTCATCCCGCCAGGAGGCAAGCACCTCCCGCGCCGTAACACCCGCCGGGTAGGTTTTTACCGATCCGTCAGGCAGGCTAACTCGGATTTCGCTCATCGCTTCGTCCATTTCGTCGGGCAAATATGCCGTTCACAGAACAATTTCTGCGAATTAAAGAAAGGGCATCATCAAGAAAATGCTGATGCCCTTTCCCTGAACCCAACCGGCACGGGATAAGAGC
>CAZXMK010000112.1:0-9059 GCA_964641935.1 uncultured Syntrophaceae bacterium | reverse complement strand
TTCAGGCGATAGAACAGGTCGTCCCGGAACCGGCCCGATTTCACTTCTTCCGCCATGTTCCGGTTGGTCGCGGAGATGATCCGAACGTCCAGGTTCCTCCGTTTCGTTCCGCCGACACGGGTGATCTCGCTGGTGTCGAGAGCCCGGAGTATCTTGACCTGGATGCCCGGGGGGATATCGCCGACCTCGTCCAGGAACAGCGTTCCCCCCTCGGCCATCTCGAAAAGCCCCTTTTTCCCGCCCCGCCGCGAACCGGTGAAGGCGCCTTCCTCGTATCCGAACAGCTCCGCCTCCAGCAGATTTTCCGGAATGGCCGGGATGCTGACCGGAACGAAAGGCATGTGCTTGCGGGGGCTGTTGGAGTGGATCGCATTGGCCAGGACCTCCTTGCCGACCCCCGATTCCCCCATGATCAGGACCGTACAGTCCACCGGCGCCACCTTCTTCACGAACTCGATGAGGCTCTTCATCCCTTCCTTCTGAAAAATGTGGTCGTTCGCCGCACTGATGTACTGGCGCAGGTTCTCGATCTCCTGGCGGTATTTCTCCTTCTCGAAGCGCTCCATTTCCAGCTTCGCCTTGAGGCCGAAGAGCTCCTTGAGCGTCATGGTCGTCACAATGACGAATTTCAGCTTTCCGTTGGCGTCGAAGACGGGGCGGGCCCTGGAGAGGACCTCGACTCCGTCCTTGGTGTAGATGAGCCCCATGTTCTCTTTCCCCTGCCGCAGCCTGTCGTCGATGAGGGACCGGTCCACGAGCCCTCCGATGTACTCGTCCCTCGTTTTTCCCAGCCAGTCTTCCGCCCGGATTCCGAGTATCTCGCAGGCCAGTTTGTTGATCAGGACCAGGTGGGGCGAGGGTTCGACATCGACGATGACGACGGCGTCGGAGACGGAGTCCAGGATCTCCGGCAGGTACGCGTAAACATCTACAGGTATTTGTTTTTCCTGCATATTGTTCTCCACAATCGTATTTGAGTGACCAATTAAAACACATTTGCACAGATGTGAACAGATTTGAACACCGCAATCCGCATTTAAAAATATTATCCTATAATATCAGAAGGATATAAGGATGGCATGTTTCGTGCCCTCGGCCCCTGTCCAAAACAGCACAATACCTGAAAGGAGGGTGGAGCGTGGACTGGAGGGAAATCTACAGGCAGAAACTCGTATCCGTGGAAGATGCAGCAAAGGTCATCAAGTCGAACGACCGGGTATTCGCCATGGCCGCGTCGGGCTTGCCGTACGAACTGCTGAAGGAGATCGACAAGCGAAGGAATGAATTGGAGAACGTGACCGTAATGAGCGGCATCGTGCTCTACCCATATGAATTCTTCAAGCCGGGAAATCAGGGGGGAATCCGCTACACATCCGTCTTCATGGGGCCTTTCGAGAGGATGGGCTGCTCCCAGGGCGTGGTTGACGTCTTCGCCTACCAGTTCGGCAAGATCGACTATACGACCCGGAACGTCTTCAACGGCAACGTCTTCTGCATCGAGGTGTCGCCACCCGACGAGAACGGCGACATGAGCTTCGGCGTCATGGGAACCCTCTGCGGCAAGATCGCCGTGGAGTACGCCGACACGGTGATCGTATCGGTCAACAGGCGGACGCCCTATGTCTACGGCCCGAAGGAAGCCTTCGTGAACGTGAGCGACGTCGATTGCATCTGCGAGCACGACCACGAGATCCCGGAACTTCCCGACGCGCCGATCACGGACATCGACAGGCGGATCGCCCACCACATCGTCTCCCGGATCGACGACGGCGCCACCATCCAGATCGGCATCGGCGGCCTTGGAAACGCCGTCGGCTTCTTCCTGGAGGGCCACAAGGACCTGGGTATCCACACGGAGATGCTCGTGGACTCCATGATCAACCTTGCAGAGAAAGGGGTTGTGAACGGGAAACGGAAGACCCTGCATCCGAACGAAATCATCTTCAGCTTCGGCCTCGGGAAGAAAAAGCTCTATGACTTTGTCCACAAAAACGATGCCGTGAAGGCCCATCCCATCGATTACGTCGGGAATCCCTACACCATCGGACAGAACAAGAACTTCGTGTCCATCAACAACGCCTTGATGTGCGACCTGACCGGACAGGTGTGCTCCGAGTCGGTCGGTTACCGGCAGTTCAGCGCGACGGGCGGCCAGCTCGACTTTGTCCGGGGCGCCCAGCTTTCGCCGGGGGGGCAGTCCTTCATCGCCCTCGAGTCCACGACAAAACAGAAAGACGGCACGCTCCTGTCCCGCATCACCTGCGCCCTTCCATCCGGCGCCGTCGTCACGACGCCCCGCACGGACGTTCACTACGTGGTCACGGAGCATGGAATCGCCGACCTGAAGTGCAGATCGATCAAGGACCGGATCCGGGAGATGATCAGGGTCGCCCACCCGCAGTTCCGGGAGCAACTGGAGAAAGAGGCCCGGGAGAACCATCTTTACGCGTCATAGCAGGAAGCACGAAGCAGGAGGAGAAGGCGGATCATGAATTCAGCGGAAAAACGTTTTGACACGATCGTGGTCGGAGCCGGCATCGCCGGATTGGGAGTCGCGGGCCTGCTGCAGCGGGCGGGACAGAACGTCCTCCTGGTGGACCGTTACGGGCAGGTCGGCGGCCGGATGCAGTCCTGGACGTACAAAGACGAGTGGGTCCTCGATGTCGGTCTCCACGCCGTGGAGATGGGCGCGTTCGGCGGCGGAAACCGCCTGATCGAGAAGGTGGGCAGGAAGGTCAAGTGGGGCGAGAAATACTGCGAAAAGATGATCATCTACAGCCCCGAAGACAAACAGTGGCGGGACCTGGGGGCCCGGCTGGGGAAGACAAAAACCGGAATCCAGGAATATTTCCGGGTGATGAAGATCATCCAGGACATCGCCGACGAGGAGCTGGATTCATGGGACAACCGGAGCCTGAAGGACTGGTTCCGGGAAAACGTCCGGCACGAGATCGTCGAGGAGATGATCGCCAACGCCGGCATGCTCTGCACCACCGTTCTGGAGACCGAGGAGATGTCCGCGGGGGAATGCCTGTGGATCATGCGGGAAAACATGCGCCATGCGAAGCCCGGCAACATTATCCGGTCGAGTTACCCGGAAGGCGGCATGCAGGGCATGATGGATCCCCTGAAAGACGCCTTCGTCGAGGCGGGCGGCACCCTTTATCTGAACTCACCCGTGGAAGAGATCCTGTTCGACGGTACAAAGGCCGTCGGCGTGGCGATCGGCCGCAACGTGTCCCCCTACCAGGACGCCTGGAACCAGCCGGAACGGGAAGTCGTCGGGGCCGACCGGGTGGTCTGCGCCCTGCCGCTCTGGGACCTGGGAAACGTCCTTCCCCTGGACAGCGTCGAATCGCCGCTCCCCGAGTGGTGGGTGAAACGGATCAAGGACATCCGGATGGAGACCACCGGACTGATCGGCTACATGATCGGACTGAGCGAGCCCCTGTTCGACGACGTGGAGTTCCGGACCGCCCTGAAGCTGAAGCGCACAGGCACGCCGTTCCAGGGGTACGCGCCGTCCAACCACATGAAGGGCATCGCTCCCGAGGGGAAGATGATCATCCACTCCGACATCGTCGTGGAGATCGACCAGATCCGCGACCGCTTCGAGCTGAACCGCCTTCTCGAAGCGATGTGGGAGGAGATGGTGACGGACATGTGGCCCGGGATGGAAGAGAAGGTCGAATGGCGGATCCCCTACAAGTGCATCGGCTGCGACGGGCTGGCCCGCAAACCCATGCAGACGGGCAAGTTCAAGCCGGACGTCAAGGCTCCGGAAATAGAGGGTCTCTATTTCGCCGGGGACACGTACCGCGGGAGGGGAATCGGCATCAACGCCGCCGCCAACAGCGCCATGCTCTGCGCCGAGACGATCCTGCAGGGCCGATAGGCGGTCTGCCGGCCGGAGAGGCGGTTTCCGGACCGCGAGGCGCTGCGAAGCCGCCTCTCCCGTTTTCAGCACGACAGGAAGGAGGAAAGAGAGGAAGATGATGCAGGTGAACGAGTTTCAGGAGATCCTTTACAGTAAGGACGACAGCGGCATCGTCACGATCACGCTGAACATTCCGAAGAGGAAGAACGCCTTCAGCAAGTACACCACCTACGAACTGTTCTGGGCGATGGAGGCGCTGGAAAAGGACGAGACGGCCCACGCCCTGATCATCACCGGCGCCCGGGATCCAGACTCCGACGATCCGACGAAAGAGGCCTTCTGCAGCGGCGGCTACTTTCACCCGAACGCCATGGCTCCGGCGAGCGAAGAGGCCAGGGCCGAGATCGACATGACGGACATTGCGGAGGCCAGGATGACCCTGAAGATGTGGCAATGCGACAAGCCCATCATCGCCGCGGTGAACGGGCTGTTCATCGGCGGCGGATTCACCATGTGCCTGACCTGCTGCGACCTTGTCTACTGCTCCGAGCACGCCTGGGCCCAACTGCCGTTCATCCGCCTCGGCATCGTTCCGGAGGTCGCCTCCAGCTACATGCTTCCCCGCCTGATCGGATTCCAGCGCGCCAAGGAGATCATGTTTTTCGGGGAGCGCCTCCCGGCGCAGAAACTCCTGGAGCTGGGGCTGGTCAACAGGGTGCTTCCCCACGACCGGTTGATGGACTACGCCCGCGAGACGGCGCTCCGGCTCATCCCGCCTGCAGGAGCCGGCTACGCGGTCCGCATGACCAAGCGGATCCTGCACAGGCCGCTGATCGATGCCCTCACGAAGGCCCTGAACCTGGAAAACAAAGGCCTGAACGAGGCGTTCACCACGGCCGACTTCTCGGAGGCGCTGGCCGCCCGCCGGGAGAAGCGCCCACCGAAGTTCCAGGGAAAATGACGCCCCTTCCGGCCGCCGGCGAGCCCGGCTTCACGGGGAACGCCGGCGATGCCCGGGGGAATTCGGAAAGAAGATCGGCCCCACCCACCCAAAGGGACGCGTCATGCGCACCCTGAATGAAAATCTCATTGAAAAACAAAACAATATCAAGGGCCATCCATTCCGGACCGGTCAATTTCATTGACGCCGGAGACCTTCTTGCCCTATGCTTCCCGCGGAAGAGAGGAACGTCCTGCCTGGAAACACGGAAAGGAGGGTTCAGATGGCTCGCTCAATTTTTTCAATCATGGGCCTCCTGCTGCTCGGCATCCTTCTGGTGAGTGCCACGGCGGCGTCGCAGAAGGCAATGAGCGTGCAGGTCAAGGAAGGCCAGTTGAGGGCGACTCCGTCCCATCTCGGCAAAATCGTGGCCAAGGTATCCTACGGCGATCGCCTGACGGTGCTTGAGGAACAGGGCGACTGGAAAAAAGTCTCCCTCAACAGGAAAGCGCAGGGATGGATTCACAACTCGGCCCTTACAAGCAAGCAGATCGCCCTGAGGGCCGGCCAGAGCAGCGGGGGATCTTCCGTTTCCGGAGGCGAGATTGCCCTCGCCGGCAAAGGGTTCAACAAGGAGGTGGAGGCCCAGTATCGCCAGAACAACAAAAACCTCGATTATGCCTGGATCAACCGCATGGAGACCTACAAGGTGTCTCCAAGGCAGATGGACGATTTCATCAAAGTCGGTCGCCTGACCCCGGAAGCGGAAGGAGGGAAGCCATGAAATCCCTCATTGGACGGACAGCGGCACTCTCCGTGATGATTCTGGCTCTGATCGCCTGCGCGGGAATGGAGACCGTGACCGACGTGGCCACGGGAGTGGGCGTGGCGACCGGAAAGATCAGCAAACAGCAGGGGCAGTCGATCAAGAAAAGCACGAAGGCCGTGGCGAAGAGCCTGGAGGAGTTCACCCCTGAGCAGGAATACTACATCGGACGGACCGTCGGCGCCGTCGTGCTCGACAAATACAAGCCCCTGACGAACGGGAAGGCCAATGCCTACCTCAACACCCTGGGCCAGACGCTCTCTCAGTTTTCGGACACGCCGGAGCTCTTCGCCGGGTACCATTTTCTGGTGCTCGATTCCGACGACATCAATGCCTTTGCCACCCCGGGAGGGCACGTTTTCGTCACCCGGGGCCTGATCCGCTGCTGCAAATCGGAAGACGCGCTGGCGGCCGTTCTGGCGCATGAGATCGGCCACATCCAGCTCCGGCACGGCATGAAGGCCATCGAAAAGGCGCGGACGACGGAAGCCCTCACCATCCTGGCGCAGGAAGGGGCGAAATCCTTCGGCTCCCAGGAAGTCGCCCAGCTGACGAACGCCTTCGGCGGCGTGATTTCCGACATCACCAACACCATGATCAACAACGGCTATTCCCGCTCCTATGAATACCAGGCGGACGCGGCGGCGGTGACCATTCTCCGGCGGGCGGGCTACAATCCCGGCGCGCTCCGGGAGATGCTGGAGGTCATGGCCGGGCAGATCAAGCCGGGCGGAACGGACTTTGCCAAGACGCATCCGTCGCCGGAGAACCGGATCGCCGAGCTGAAGGACGGAGGAAAATCGAGCGCCGGAGGCGAGGTTCCCGGCGTCCGCAAACAGAGATTCACCAAGGCGATGAGCCGCCTGTAGGACCGGGGAGATGCCGTTCGGAGAATTGCTCCGTCGCAGCAAGCTTGCGCAGGGACTGGCGGCGGGCGTCATCGGCGCCCTGGCGGCGCTGCTCTTTTTCCTTCCGGGATGGCTGGACCGATGGGAGGCGAAGACCTGGGACGCGCGGGTCAACATGCTGGCCGGGCCGTCTCCCGCCACCCCGAAGATCCGCGTGATCCTGCTCGACCAGAACAGCCTGGACTGGGGCAAAAACGAGAACGGCCTGTCCTGGCCTTGGCCTCGCGAGGTCTACCGCACGATCGTCCAGTTCTGCCAGCGGACCGGCGTCCGTTCCCTCGCCTTTGACGTCCTGTTCACGGAGCCATCCAAGTACGGCGTGGCGGACGACCAGGCATTCGCCGCGGCAATCGGCGGCTACAAGCATTTCGTGGGGTCCGTCTTTCTCAGCCGGACCGCCGGCACGGAAGAAACCTGGCCCCCGTTCGCCCCGGCGCCCGTGTCGAACATCGAGGGGCTCGAAGCCTGGTTTTCGGAAACCGGGCATCGGCCCTTTCCCCGGGCGTCCTTTCCCGTGCCGGAGATATCGTCCTCCTCCGCACTCCTGGCCAACGTGCAGCACGATCCGGATTTCGACACGGTCTATCGCCGGGCGGCCATGTTCGAGGTCTTCGACGGCCGGGTGATCCCGTCGCTGGCCCTGGCGAGCTACCTCACCGCCCACCCGGGCACGCTGCTGAAAATCAGCCCGGGCCGCTTCACGGTGGGGGAGCGGGAGATTCCCGTTGACGCCAGGGGCAAGGTGATCCTCAATTTCCGCGGGCCCTCGGGAACCCACAAGGCCTACAACGCCGCCTCGGTCATCCGGAGCGAGCTTCAGCTCCAGGCCGGGGAAAAACCCGTGATCGAGAACCTGGAGGATTTCAGGGACAGCTACGTCCTCTTCGGCTTTTCCGCTCCCGGCCTCTACGATCTCCGTCCCACCCCTGTCTCCGGCATCTATCCCGGCGTGGAGATCTCCGCCACGATGCTCGACAACCTGCTGGCGGGCGACTTCATCCGGCCGGTCCCCGCCGCTCCGGTGATCGTCCTGACCCTGCTCATGGCCCTCCTGGCCGGGGTTGCGACCTCCCGGGCAAGAGGCATCGCCAAAAGCGTCCTGGTCTACGCGGTCGTCATCTGTGCACCCGTCATCCTCTGCGCCGTCGCCTACCGGATGGGATTCTGGCTGCCCCTGATGGTCCAGATGGCCGCCGTCGTCGTCACGCTTTTCAGCGCGGGCCTTATCTATTACACCACCGAGGGCCGCCAGAAGATGTTCATCAAGAGTGCTTTCAAACAATACCTGAGCCATGCCGTCATCGAACAGATCATCGAGCACCCCGAACGCCTGAAGCTGGGCGGGGAGCGGCGCATGCTCTCCATCTTCTTCTCGGACCTGGAAGGGTTCACCACGATCTCGGAGGGCCTGGATCCGGAGGCGCTGACGAACCTCCTGAACGTCTACCTGTCGGCCATGACGGACATCGTCCACGAGGAGGGCGGTACCGTGGACAAATACGAGGGCGACGCGATCATCGCCTTCTGGAACGCGCCCCTTGAGCAGCCGGATCACGCCGTCCGCTGCGTCCGGGCGGCGCTCCGCTGCCAGGCGAAGCTCGCGGAAATGCGCCCGGGCTTCAAGAAAAGCATGGGCAAGGACCTGAAAATGCGCATCGGCATCAACACCGGCTACGCCGTGGTCGGCAACATGGGCTCCAGCACCCGCTTCGACTACACGATGATCGGGGACGCCGTGACGCTGGCGGCCCGCCGGGAAGGGATCAACAAGCAGTTCGGAACCTACACGATGATCTCGCAGACGACGAACGAGCAGATGGCCGGTGCCTTCCCGGTGCGGGAGATATCGCGGGTCGCCGTGGTCGGCCGCCGCGAGCCCGTGGTGGTGTACGAGCCGTACCTGCCGGAAGCCCTCGACGAACGGAAGCAGTCCGTCATCCGGCGCTTCTCCGAAGCCGTCGCCCTTTTCTACCGGGGCGATTTCGCCGAGGCTCAGGCCCGGTTCTCAAGCCTGGAGGAAGACGACGCCACGTCGCGCTTTTACGTCGCCAAATGCCGGGAGCTCATCGAACACCCGCCTGCCGACTGGCAGGGCGTCTGGGTCATCACCTCGAAATAACCCCCGGCATCCTCGCCCCGACGGTCGTCCGCCCAGCCGGTCAGATGGGCAGAACCAGGTCTTCGAGCCTGTCGGGGGCCCCCGTCAGGGACCGGCACCCGTCACCGGTGACAAGCACCGTGTCGGAATGGCGGAATCCGCCGATATCCGGCAGGTAGATCCCCGGCTCGATGCTCACCACCATGTTTTTCTGCAGGATATCCCCGGATCCCGCGGCGATCCACGGGGGCTCGTGACCGGTGATCCCGAAGCCGTGGCCGGTGCGGTGGAGGATGGCGTCGCCGTATCCCCTCCTTTTCAGCAGATTCAGGACGGCCTCGTCCACCTCGGCCGTGGCGGCGCCGGGTTTGACGAGCTCGTGCGCGAGAGCGCGGGCCTCCATGCAGACC
>CAZXMK010000111.1:0-9201 GCA_964641935.1 uncultured Syntrophaceae bacterium | reverse complement strand
ACCGGCTGGGCCTTCGGGGTCTGCTCCTTTGCCAACTCCCTGGGCATCATGGTCGGCTCCCCCCTGGGGGGCTTCATCACGGGGTTTTTCACCTGGCAGTGGATCTTCCTCATCAACGTTCCCATCGGGCTCGCAGCCCTGTTCCTGGCCTGGAAGATCCTTCCGGCCATCGAGCCCGACCGCGGTGCCGGCGCGAAGGCCCCCTTTGACGTATCCGGCTCGGTCTTGAGCTTTCTCTTTTTCACCACGCTCGTCTACGGATTCAGCATGGGCCAGGAGGAGGGCTGGGATTCGCCCCTGATCGTAGTTTCCTTCACGGTGGCCGCCTTGTCCCTGGGGGCTTTCTGGGTGCGCGAAAAGCGGGCCGCCGACCCGGTCCTGCGTTTCAGCCTGCTGGCCCGGCGGGATTTCGGATCTGCCGTCGTGACCACCTTTCTTGCGATGATGCTCCTGGCGGGTGGGAACTTCCTGATGCCGTTCTACCTGGAACTGGCGAAGGGCCTCGCGCCGGAGGCCGTGGGCGCCGTCATCATGATCTACTCGATCGTGTACATGCCCATCGGACCTTACTCGGGACGCCTCTCGGACCGCGTCGACCCGGCCCGGATCTGCGTCGGCGCGACGCTCCTCTGTCTTGCGACCTGTCTTTTCTTCGCCTTCACCCTGTCCCGGCCGGGGCTGCTGCCGCCGATCCTGTTCCTGGTGCTTCTGGCGGTGTCCTACGGCTTCTTCTTCGCCTCGAACAACCACCTGGTCATGAGCCTTGCTCCCCGGGAGTCCCAGGGTGTCGCCTCGGGCCTGTACACCACCGTCATGAACATGGGCATGCTCCTGGGGATCTGCCTGTTCGAGACGGTCTTCTCGGGAACGCTCCCGGAAGGAGTCTCCATCCGCCACCTGACCCGGGAGCAGGCCATCCTGGTCTCCGGCCCTCTCCTCGATGCCTTCCGGAACGCTTTCCTGGCGGGCGGCGCCGTGTGTGCCCTGGCGTTTCTCTCCTCCCTGCTGACGCTTCGCGCCAGGCGGACCCCCGAAAAATAGGCTCCCCCGGGACAGGTCGGTTTTTTGCGCGATATGATCGGCCCTGTTTGTTAAGCTGAGGGAATGTGAACCTGGCGGGTAAGGTGGTGCTCCTCGCCGAGACGGCGGGCCAGGCTCATGAAGGCGTCCGGCAGCGGCAGGTCCCGGTCCATCTGCAGAATCCCCAGATCCCGAGCCTGAACGAGGAGCCGCGTGTCGTCCGATCCTTCCCGGCTGTCGCAGAGAAACTGGATCCTGAGCGCATCCGTGAGGGGGATCTTCATTTCCGGAAAATCCGATGCGATCCGCCCCAGCTCTTCCCGGATCTGCGAGTGGTTGTCCCGGGCGAAGGTGAGAAACGGCTCTTCCCGGTTCGGCGTGCCGAACAGCTCGTTGACGACGGCGCCGGCCAGCCTGTTCGCCCGCTCGTCCTCCAGGTACGGATCCCTTTCGGTGAGCTCCTCCTTGAGGACCCGGTAGAGCACCATTTTGATCACGTGAATCCCCTCGCGAAGGACGGGGATGATCTTGCTTTCCGCGTTCATGAATCCATCCCGGCAGATTTTCCCAGTTCTTATCACGGGAGGCGCCTTCACACAATCCCGGCGGATCTTGGAAGATCGGAAAAAGCAGGTCGTATTCTTGATGCTGCACGGCAAAACGAAACGGACCTGTTTTTCTTGCTTGACGGAAGGGAATGATTTCTATATCTCGTATACAAGATAAATGAAGGAGGCCGTTCCGTGTCGTACGAACATGTGATCCTGTTTATCCTGGCGAAGGCCAACCAGCGGGTCCACAGCCGCTTCAAGCCCATGTTCCAGCGCTACGGCCTGACGCCCATGCAGTCCCTTGTTCTGACTGCCCTGTTTGAAGACGAGGGGCTCCCGGTCGGGGAGATCGGGAGGCGGCTCGTCCTGGACAGTGCCACCCTGTCGGGCGTCCTGGACCGGCTGCAGGACGGCGGCTGGCTCGTCCGGAGCACCCCCGACGGGGACAGGAGGGTCACGAACCTCCACCTGACACAGAAGGCCCTGGGTATCAAAGACGCCATGTTGAAAGACGTCGAGGCCATGAACCGGGAGGTCCTTTCCGTTTTCAAGCCGGAGGAAAGGCTGCTCCTGGAGCGGATGCTGAAGGACCTGTGGCGCTGAACGGCTTCGCCATAAAATTTTGTATGCAAGATAAATGACCGTGCGGAAAACGGGACACGGAAAGGAGGCGGCATGAGTATGGAAAAAGGCGGTTCTTCCAGCATTGCACCGCGGAATGCGGTCCCGGTGGAGGGAACGGATTACGAGCGGATCTTCCATCCGCGCCGGGTGGCCGTGGCGGGGGTCTCGCCCGGCGGCGGCATCGGCTTCGGCACGCGGTACCTGACGTCTCTCCTGGCCATGGGCTTCGAGGGGGAGGTCTTCCCCGTCAACCCGAAGGGCGGGGAGATCGCCGGGCTGAGCATTTATAAAAACGTCGAGGACATTCCCGGTGAACTGGACCTGATCGTCATCGCCGTGGCCGCGGAGGCGGTCCTCCCGATACTCGAGGCGGGCCGGCAGAAGGGGGCTGCCGGGGCCGTCATCATCACCTCCGGGTTCCGGGAGCTGGGAACCGCCGAGGGAATCGCCCGGGAGGAGGAGGTCCGGCGGATCGCCGATTCGGGAATCCGGGTGATCGGGCCCAACTGCTTCGGCATCTACTGCCCGAAGAGCGGCCTCACGTTCTTCCCGAATCCGGACCTGTCCCGGGAGAGCGGTCCCGTCGCCTTCCTGTCGCAGAGCGGCGGCCTGGCCAGCGACTTCATGATGACAGGCATGTGGACGGGACTGCGCTTCAGCAAGGTCGTCAGCTTCGGGAACGGAGCGGACCTCCGGGAGGCGGAGCTCCTGCGCTACCTGGGCGAAGACCCGGAGACCGGGGTCATCGCCATGTACGTGGAGGGTGTCCGGGACGGCGACGAGTTCCTGGAGGCGCTGAAATTCGCCGCCGGGAAGAAGCCCGTCGTGATCCTCAAGGGAGGCCTGTCGTCGGCGGGCGGCCGCGCCGTCGTCAGCCACACGGCGTCCCTGGGCGGCAGCCGGGTCATCTGGGAGTCCGTCCTCCGGCAGGCCGGGGCGGTCCAGGTCCGGGACCTGCAGGAGATGGCCCAGGCCTGCCTGGCCTTTTCCATGCTCCCCGGCAGGGCTTACCGGGGCCTGTCCTTCACCGGAGGAGGAGGGGCCCTGGGCATCGCCGCCTGCGATGCCGCGGAAGCCTTCGGTCTCGAGATCCCGCCCCTGGGGGCGGAGGCGAGAGGCCGGGTCGAGGCCCTGCTGCCCAAGTCGGGAGCCAGCGGGGCGAATCCCATCGATGTGGCGAACCCTTACACGCCTCCCGCGCTCCTGGAGAAGGTGTTCCGTGCCGCGGCCGATGATGGCCGGATCGACCTGCAGGTCCTGATCCTGCTGGCCCACCATTTCAAAGGGCTTGCCCGGGACCAGGGGAAAGCGATCGAGGACGCGTTTCCCTACCGGGAACTGGCCGACCGCATGCACGCCGTGGCCGCGGAGACGGGCAAGCCCGTCGCCGTGGTCCTGCCGAACGCAAAGCGGGGATTGCCCGACATGGACGTCGTGGAGATTCATGCGAAGGTCCGGCAGGCCCTCCTGGAGAAGGAGGTGCCCGTTTTCGACGAGATCGGGGAGGTCATGCGGGCCATCGGGCATGTCAACCGCTACTGGGGGAAGGAGGTGGCGTCATGAACCGGGAGCCGGCTGCAAAGATTATCGAAAGCGCCCTCGGCAAGGGGCGCAAGGTCCTGTCGGAGTATGAGTCAAAACAGATTCTGAAGGCCTATGGGATTCCCGTGACGCGGGAGGTCCTCGTGGACCAGGAGAATGATATTCCGAAAGCGGCGGCGGAGATCGGGTATCCGCTGGTGATGAAGGGCTGCTCCTCCGAGATCGCCCACAAGACCGAAAAGGGCCTGATCCGCGTGGACATCCGGACGAAATCGGAGGCCCTGGCGGCCTTTCGGGAGATCCGGCGCGGTATGGCCGGGCACGACGGCGGCGTCCTGGTCCAGGAGATGGTCAAGGGACGACGGGAGCTCGTCATGGGAATGACCCGGGACGGCCAGTTCGGGCCCTGCGTCATGTTCGGACTCGGCGGCATCTTCACGGAGATCCTTCGGGACATTGTCTTCCGCAAGGCTCCTCTCGAGAGGGAGGATGCCATGGCGATGATGCGGGAGATCCGCGCCCGCTCGATCCTCGATGCGGTCCGGGGCATGGAGGCTGCCGACCGGGACAGGCTGGCCGGCATGCTGATGCAGCTCGGAAGGATCGGGGTCGAGCTTGACGCTGTCCGGGAGATCGACCTGAATCCCGTGATCCTCTCCGGGAAAGACCCCGTTGTCGTAGACGCCCTGATCGTTCTTGCCTGAGCTTCCCCCCGGAAACCGGGCGCCGGATGCGGATTCCGCCTCCGGCGTCCGGCCGGTGCCCCGAAGTGTGCCCCTCCGGCCGAATCGTCGATCCGGCGAAAAATCGGCCACGATTCCCCTTCAGAAAATTCATATGATGTGCAATCCCGTCACCCGGCACTCAACATGTTGCGGCGGCTGCGCAACATATGGTGCAATGGAGGCCGCGGGCGGAAGTGGCAAATCGAAAACACACGTAATATCAGTTCGATAGATTGTGACCGCCGGTTGGCACCCCTCTTGCAAAAAATTTCCTGATCACCGCGGAAGCCACTGCGACGTCCATCTGCCGCAACCTGCATGCGAACCGCCTGTCCCGGGTTCCGGAAAGCCGTCATGGGATTCGAAGAAAGACGACAACGGGAGAAAGACAGCCGCAGAAACGCCATCCTCAAGACGGCCCGAAAGCTGTTCCTGGAAAAGGGCTTCAAGAACGTCACCGTGGAGAGCATCGCCAGGAAGGCGGAGTTCAGCAAGGGGTCCATCTACCTCTACTTCTCCGGGAAAGAAGAGATCTACACCCACATCCTGCTCGTGGAAATCGGAAAATTCCGGACGAAAATCGACGCGATCTTCGACGAGGGAGGCGAGGCGTCGGTGATTCTCCGGAAGACCGCCGACCTCTACGTCGACTTCTTCCTCGCCGAGCCGGAGCTATTCCGGATCCTGATGACGTTCATGCTCCACAGCGACCAGCGGGAGCCCTCTTCGGACCTCAACCGGCAGCTGATCCGCACGACCAACGCGGCCGCCGACGGCATCGAGAGGATCTTCCGCCACGGCATCGACACGGGTGAGTTCCTCCCGGGACTCCGGCTGCGGGCGATCCGCAACGCCGCCTGGGCTCTCTTGAACGGGGCCATATCGCTGCACCTGTACACGGGACCGGAGTTCGGAAGGAGGGACCGCATCCTGTCCACCATTCATGCCATGCTGGGTGTGTTCATCGAAGGACTGAAAAGGGAGTCACCGGGGCATCCTGCAACCGCAGGGGACAATCCACGGGCCCTGCGTTGAGACCGGCTGACCGGGCGGCTCCGCGACACGACCAAACCGGAAAACCATTTTTACGAAAGAGGAGGTTCCTGAATCATGGGCAATTCACTGGTGAGCATGAGGGATCAGCAGTTTGTTCTCTTCGAGCAGCTCGGGATCGACAAGCTGTTCGCAAGCGAAAAATTCAAGGATTTTTCCAGCGACGACATCCTGATGATGCTCAACGAGGCGGAGAAGATGGCTGTCAACACGATTCTTCCCACCTACGTGGAAGGAGACAAGGAAGGCTGCCATCTGAAGGACGGCAAGGTGATGACGCCGGCTTCGTTCAAGCCCGCATTCCGGAAGTTCGTCGAGGCCGGCTGGCTCTGTCCCACCAAGTCCCCCGACGTCGGCGGCCAGGGCCTGCCGATCTCCGTGGGCACGGCGCTGACGGAAGTGTTCGCCGCGGCCAACATCGCCTTCCTGATGTACAGCGGCCTCACCTTCGGGGCGGCCGGCCTCATCGAGCGCTTCGGGACGGAAGAGCAGAAGAACAAGTACATGTACAAGATGTTCGCCGGGGAGTGGTGCGGCACCATGTGCCTCACCGAGCCGGGGGCCGGGAGCGACGTCGGCGCCCTGAAGACCACGGCCCGCCGGAATCCCGACGGAACGTTCAGCATCACCGGGACCAAGTGCTTTATTTCGGCGGGCGACCATGACCTGGCCCCGAACATCGTCCATCCCGTCCTGGCCCGGATCGAGGGGGATCCCCCGGGGACGCGGGGCATCTCGATCTTCACCGTACCGAAGATCCGCGTCAACGCCGACGGCAGCCTCGGGGAGCCCAACGACGTCAACACGGGCAACGTCGAGCACAAGATGGGCCTGAAGGGGAACGCCACCTGCACCCTGAACTTCGGTGAGGACGGAAAGTGCATCGGCGAGCTTCTCGGCAAGGAGCGGGAGGGGATGCGGGTCATGTTTCACATGATGAACGAGGCCCGTCTCGAGGTGGGCATGCAGGGCCTCGGCCACGCCTCCGCCTCCCTGGAGCACGCCGTCGCATACGCCAAGGAGCGGGTCCAGAGCACCCCGGTCTGGGAAATGAAGAACCCCGACGCCAAGGCCGTCGCCATCATCGAGCACCCCGATGTCCGGCGCGATCTGCTGTGGATGAAGGCCTATGTGGAGGGGCTCCGGGCGTTGAACTACTTCACCGCCGCCTGCATGGACCGGGCGGAGGTGGCCGAGACGGAAGCGGAAAAAGAAAAGTGGCACGGCTTCGTGGAGCTCCTGACGCCGATCTGCAAGGCCTACTCCTCCGACCGCGGCTTCGAGGTCTGCGGCAAGGGCATCGACGTGTACGGCGGCTATGGCTACTGCCAGGAATACCCGGTTGAGCAGTACATGCGGGACTGCAAGATCGCCAGCATCTACGAGGGGACCAACGGGATCCAGTCCCTGGACCTCGTGGGCCGGAAACTGGGCATGCGCAAGGGCGCCAACATGATGAACATGCTGGGCGAGATGGGTGCCACGGTCGCGAAGGCGAAGGCCAGCGAGGACCTGAAGCCCTATGCGGGAAGACTGGAAGAGGCCATGAACGCCCTGATGGAGCTGACGATGACCTTCGCCTCCCTCGGCAAGAGCGGAAGCTTCCTGATTCCCGTTCTCTATGCGTCGCCGTTCCTGGACATCATGGGCGACGTGGTGACGGGACACTTCCTCCTGCAGGCCGCCTCCATCGCCGAGGAGAAGCTCAAGGCGATCTATGCGGAAGCGGGAGCGGAGAAATCGAAGGGGCGGCAGCGGGCACTCGTCCGCGAGAACCGGGACGTGGCCTTCTACACCGGGAAGATCGCCAGCGCCAAGTTCTTCGCCTCGGAAATCCTGCCGACCATCAAGGGGCGGTGCGAGGCCATCAAGATCGGCGACAAGATCGCCCTCGAGATCGCAGACGAGTCTTTTTCGGTCTAAGCGGCAAAAAAACGGGTCGGATTGATTTCCGTGCTGTCAATGAATCCGGCCTGTTTTCCCACACAAACTGCGACGGGCGCCGCCGCGACCAGAGACGGCATACGGCGGCGCCGTTCGGGAGATAACTACCAGAGGAGAGAAACCATGTCTTACCAGATCAAGAAAGCGGCAGTTCTCGGCGCCGGCGTGATGGGAGCCACCATCGCGGCCCACCTGACCAACGCGGGGATCGAGTGCGTCCTGCTGGACATCGTTCCCTTCGAGCTGACCGATGCGGACAAGGCCAAGGGCCTGACTGAAAAGAGCCCCGCCTGGCGGAACCGCTTCGCCGCCAACGGCCTGGCCGGCGTGACGAAAGCCAAGCCGGCGGCCTTCTTCGCGAAGAAAAACGCCTCCATGATCAAGATCGGAAACCTGGAGGACAACCTGAGCCTCCTGACCGACGTGGACTGGGTCTGCGAGGTCGTTGTGGAGAACCTGAAGATCAAGCAGGAGCTCTTCGCCAAGATCGAGAAATACCTGAAGCCGGACTGCATCGTCTCGACGAACACCTCCGGGATCCCCATCCGGGACATCACGGCGAAGTTCAGCCCCAAGATGAAAGAGCGCTTCCTGGGGACCCACTTCTTCAATCCGCCCCGGTACATGAAGCTCCTGGAGATCATCCCCGGCAAGGAGACGAAGAAGGACGTCGTCGATTTCATGACGCGCTTCTGCGAGGACGTCCTCGGAAAGGGCGTGGTCATCTGCAAGGACACGCCGAACTTCATCGGAAACCGCATCGGCCTGTTCGACATCTCCAACGTCATCCACCTCATGATCGAGAAGGACATGAAGGTGGAGGAGATCGACGCCGTCTTCGGCAAGGCCATGGGCCGCCCCGGCACGGCCATCTTCGGGACCATGGATCTCGTGGGCCTAGACACGGGCCACCACGTCATGAAGAACCTCTACGAGGCCGTCCCTGATGACGAGATGCGCGACTGGTTCCTGCCCCCCGACTGGCTGACGGCCATGATGGAGAAGAAGTGGCTGGGCAACAAGACCAAGCAGGGCATGTACAAGAAGACGAAAGACGAGCGGGGCAAGAAGCAGAAACTGGTCATCGACTGGAAGACGCTGGAGTACGGCGCCCCCGCCAAGGTCTCCTTCGCGTCCGTCTCCAAGGCCAACAAGGCGGAGGGAGAGACGGCTGAAAAGATGAAGGTCCTCTTCAACGGCAAGGACGCCGCGGCGGAGTTCGTCCGCGAGTTCCTCTGCAACAACTTCATCTATGCAGCCAACCGGATTCCCGAGATCGCGGACCGGGTCCTGGAAATCGACAACGCCATGAAGTGGGGCTACAACCAGAAGCTGGGCCCCTTCGAGTCCTGGGACGCCGTCGGCGTGCGCGAGTCCGTCGAGGTGATGAAGAAGCTGAAGAAAAAGGTGCCCAAGAAGATCGAGGAGATGCTGAAGGCGGGCTGCGAGTCCTTCTACCTGAAGAAGGAAGACGGCCTGTACTACTACGACTTCGGCAAGAAGGGCTACGTGAAGTTCGAGGAGAACCCGAAGATCATCCTCCTGCCCGCCCTGAAGGAGCGGCAGAAGGTCATCCGCTCGAACGCCAGCGCGAGCCTCGTCGACATGGGCGACGGCGTCGTCTGCCTCGAGTTCCACAGCAAGATGAACGCCATCGACGACCTGATGATCAACATGCTCACCGAGGGCTGCGACATCGTCGAGAAGGACTTCCTCGGCATGGTCGTCGGCAACCACGATCC
>CAZXMK010000110.1:0-9228 GCA_964641935.1 uncultured Syntrophaceae bacterium | reverse complement strand
GCTCGGCTACACCCGGGGAGAGGTGTCCTACATTCTCCTGGGGGAGTTGGGGCTCCTGGTCCTGACGGCCATCCCGCTCGGCTTTCTCATCGGCTACAGCCTCTGCCTGCTCATCGCCTGGGCGCTGGCGAACGACCTGTTCCGGATTCCCATGGTGCTGGAGCCGCCCACATACTCGATGGCGGCGGCCGTCGTCCTGATCTCGGCGGTCGTGTCGGCGCTCATCGTGCGCCGCAAGCTTGATCGGCTGGACCTTGTTGAGGTATTGAAAACGCGCGAGTAGCCGCGGCGCCGCGGGGCAGGGATTTCCCACCCGACGGGCGCGCCGTGCTCCGCGGAAATGAATCGGAGAAAACCCATGACACCCGTTCTGCGCAGAAGGATCTTCGTCATCACCATCATCGCCCTCGCCGCCGCCGGTACGATCTACGGCTTTCTGCCGAAGGCCGTGGAAGTGGAGCTGGCCGCGGCCAGGAAGGGCACGCTGCAGGTGACGATCGAGGAGGAGGGCCGGACCCGCCTCAAGGACCGCTTCACCGTATCCGCCCCGGTGCCCGGCTTCCTCCGCCGGATCGACCTGAATGTGGGCGACGCGATCCAAAAGGGGCAGGCCGTGGCGCAACTGGAACCCCTGCGCTCCCCCTCCCTGGATCCACGCACTCACGGCGAGGCGAAGGCCGCCGTCGCGGCGGCGGAATCCTCGCTCAAGGCCGCCCAGGAGCGGGAGCAGGCCGCCCGGGCGGACGCCGACTATGCCGGGCAGCGCCACGAGCGCATGAAGAAGCTGTTCCAGAGGGGCACCATCGCCCGCGACACGCTGGACCAGGCCGAGGCCGACGCCAAGCGGGCCGGTGCGACCCTTTCCTCCGCCGCGGCCGCCGTGGGCGTCGCCCGCTCCGACCTGGAGCGGGCCCGAACCGCCGGACAGGACTACTCGGCCGGCCGGCCGGGAGGCCGGGGCGTCGTTTCCGCCGTCTCCCCCGTCTCCGGGCGGGTCTTCCGGATCTACCGGGAGAGCGAGGGCGCCGTGCAGCAGGGCGAGCCCCTGCTCGACCTGGGCAACCAGGCGGACCTGGAAGTGCGCGTGGAGGTCCTGTCGTCCGACGCGGTGCAGCTCCGCAAGGGGATGCGCGTGGAGTTCAAGCGGTGGGGCGGCGAGCAGACGCTCCTGGGGACCATCCGGATCGTCGAGCCGGCGGGATTCACGAAGATCTCCAGCCTGGGCGTGGAGGAGCAGCGGACCCTCGTTCTCGTGGACATCACCTCGCCGCCCGAGCAGTGGAAGGTCCTCGGGGACGGGTTCCGCCTCGACACGACGTTCGTTGTCTGGGAGGGGAAGGACGTGCTCCAGGTGCCCGCCAGCGCGCTTTTCCGCTCGGGCCAGGACTGGGCCGTCTTCGTCGCCGACACCGGGAAGGCCGTGAAGCGCATCGTCCAGGTCGGCAAACGCAGCGGCCTCGCCGCGGAGATCCTCTCCGGCCTCAAGGAGGGCGAAAAGCTCATCGCCCGCCCCGACGACACCGTGAAGGAGGGGGGGAAGGTGAAGGGGGCGGGGAGGTGAGGAGATAATGGTACAGAAAAGTGGAAAAAAATAGGTAGGCATTGAAGTTAGGACCTGACGTTGACAAGGAAATGAACGACGCGGATTCCTGTCCGCGCCGCTCGGTGGTCAATATTCGGTCTCAATTTCCATGGAGACGGCGCTCAGCGGCGCTTCAAAGGGATGCAGATGTCGAAGATCCACTTTCCCTCGGGGTGTTCCTCGGCGTTGTTGTGGTACAGCTCGTAGCAGGGAAGGTCGTCGCACTCGTACCCGCCGCTGACGAGCCACGCAAAGGCGCTCTCCCAGGCCTGCGGGAAGCCGTCCGGGAGGATCTCGAAGCGGCATACGGCGTAATATCCGCCGCGAATGGTCTGCATACCGATCTGGCCCTCCGCCGTCGTTCCCCGGGGAACGCTCACGCAGGCATCGATGCGGCACTTCTCCGGCGGGGTCACTTCGGGATTGTCCCAGTAGACCATCATCGTCTCACCGGATTTCAGAAAGCCCCGCGGCCCTGCCCACCGCATCAGTTCGTTGAACGCCCCTTCGCAGGTTTCCTTGCCGTACGGCCCGATCCTGCGCACGTAGGCGACATGGTACTCCGGCATTTGTTTGATTTCTGCGTTCATGGCTCTCATCCTTTCGCTTTTTTCCGGGTCCTCTTCGAACCCGGTGCCGGAACCGTACCCGATCCAAAGCGACAGGGCGTTTTCCTGCTTGCTGACCTTGTTTCCGTGCTTGCTTTTTCGATAGGCCGAGGGGGTCATCCCGAAAGACTGGCGAAACGCCCTGGCGAAGTTCTGGGAACTCGAGAATCCGCAGTCCATGGCAATCGAGGTGATGCTCTCATGCCGGTCGGAGAGAAGCCGGTTGGCGGCCAGCTCCAGGCGGAGCCTCCTGGTGAACTCCGCGACGGTCTCGCCCACCACGGCCTTGAAGATCCGGTGGAAGTGAAACATCGAGAAATTCGCTGTTCCGGCGATCTCCTCCAGGGAAAGATCCCGGTCGAGGTTGCGGCTGATGAAGTTCATGGCGCGGCAGATGCGCCTCCGGTACTCCATGGCCGTGTGCTGCAGGACGGGGTTTTTCACGGGCCGGCCTCCACCTCGACCCTGTTCCGGCCGGTGTTTTTGGCCCGGTAGAGGGCCTGGTCGGCGCGTTTGATCATGGCGGTCACGGAGTCGCCCGGGACGGATGACGTGATGCCGAAACTGCACGTGATCCCCGGAACGCCGGTGAATGGATTCGTCTCGATGATCCGGCGCAGCTTTTCCGCCATGACGGCGGCCGCCTCAATGCCGACGGCCGGTACGACAATCAGGAATTCCTCTCCGCCCCAGCGCCCGACGGTGTCGGTCTTTCTCAGGCTGTCCTTCACCGTTGCGGCAAACTCTTTCAAAACCGCGTCGCCCGCCTGATGGCCATGGGTGTCGTTGATCGATTTGAAGAAATCGATATCCAGGATCAGGATGGAGAACTCCTGCCCGCTTCGTCCTGTCCGGGCCAGCTCCTGCTCGAGCATTTCGTCGATCTTCACGCGGTTCGGCAGTTGGGTCAGCTTGTCCGTGACGGCCAGCCGCTCCAGCTCGAGGTTCGACTCCTGCAGTTTCTGCTCCGACAGGATCAGCCGCTCCATGGAATCCTGCAGCTTTGCCCTCTCTTCGGCCAGTTCCTGGTTGGTCCGGTCGTAGGCGCGGGAAAACTGAAGAACAATCAGGAAGATCGCCACAATCTGCAGCGGAACCTGGATCATGCGGTCGATCAGCTGTGTCCGGGCCGGCTGCTGATGGATCATGTGGGGAAGGTGGTACTCGACAAGGAGCAGCAGGACGAAAACGGCAATCAGCGCGGCAATCAGAACCAGCCGTGTCCGTTCCTTGAACAGGTAGGTGACGGCGACCAGGATGATGAATGTGTAGCCGAGGGCGTTGTTGTTGCTTCCTCCCGAATCGAGAAAGGCGAAGGGAAGGAACATCAGGATGACGAAGGCGAAGAACAGGGATCGGGCCGCTTCGGCGTGCCGTCCCTTTTTTTCGACGGTCCAGGCAAGCAGGGCAACCAGGATGAGGGCTCCCCATTTTACGCTGATTGCGAGCGGGAAACGGGCTATGAAATTGCCGGCGATGCTGAGCGCCGACAGAATGATGCAGAAATACAGGATGATGACGTACGACCTGCTCTCGATGGTGATGGGATTCATCGCCTGTTCCTTTGCGGTCTGCGGTATGACGGGACATATCGGGTTTTTCACGATGTCGATCCCGGGTAACCCGGGATGCTCCCCGTCGTCAAGACGGGAAATCGGCTTGCTTGTGCTGCAGATCCGCAGACGGGATCCGGAAAATGTGCTTCATGAAGACAAGGAGGGGAATCTTCTTGTATTCTCGATGCTTCTGTGGGAAAGGTCCTGGCCATGAAGGGAAACAACCGATCGAATATCAGGCCCGGGCTGCGCGTGAAGGTCGTCCAAAAGCCGGATCAGTCGAGCGGGAGGCTGACCGAAGGCATTGTCCGGGATATCCTTACCAAGTCGCCCACTCACCCCCACGGCATCAAGGTGCGCCTGCAGAGCGGCGTCGTCGGCAGGGTCAAAGAGATCCTGGATGCATGACCATGCAGATCTATGTCGATGCGGACGGATTTCCAAATGCGGCCAAGGACCTGCTGCTCAGGGCCGCCGTGCGCCTCCGGGTGCCCGTTGTTTTCGTGGCCAACAAGCCTGTCCGATACGAACCGTCGGCCATTGTCTCAAGCATGCTCGTACCGGAAGGACCCGACGTCGCCGATGACCGCATCGTGGAAATGGCGCAGCCGGGAGACCTGGTGATCACCGCGGATATTCCGCTTGCCGACCGGGTGGTCGCCAAGGGCGCTTTTGCGCTCGACTACCGGGGAAGGCTTTACACGGAGGACAATATCAAGGACAGGCTGGCCACGCGCGACCTGCTGAGCGAGCTGAGGGAAGGCGGCCTGATGACGGGCGGCCCGCCGGCGTTCGGTAAGAAGGACTGCCAGGCCTTTGTCAACCAGCTGGACCGCTTTCTGACCAGGCGGTTGAAAGAGGTGAACCCGAAGGCATAGCGGTCGGGATCGCTGTCAAAACTTGAGGTTAGGGCTCAGGAAATGAGCGGTGCGGGTTCCTGTCCACGCCGCCCGGTGGTCAATATCCGGTCTCAATTCCCATTTCGATCCAATTCGGGGAGCGATGCCGGCCCTTGCGCAATGTCCGTTTCCTGTTTCTTCGGACGTTCTCCTGGAGACAAGTACGGCTTCGCCTTGCACAAGACATCTTCGGTGCGAAAAAGGGTATCAGGGTGCAGAGGGGAGTCGTTGAATATTACCGGTTGCCGACGGCGGCCGATCCCACTTCCAGGGGCAGGCACTTCCGGGACTGCTTCTGCTCGTACATTGCCTTGTCGGCCGAGACGATGAGCTCGTCGATTGTGCCGGGATGGGATGGGTCGTAGCAGGAGCAGCCCACACTGATGGAGAGGTCGAATTTCCGGTTCTCCTGGCGGTTCTTGGCGTCGATCAGGGCCTGCAGTCGGGCGGTGATGATCCGGGCGTCCGCCTCGGTTGTGTCCACGGCGAGGGCGGCGAACTCGTCTCCTCCGAGGCGGGCGACGATGTCGGACGTCCGGAACGACTCCCTCAGGACGGCTGCCGCCTCGGCGAGGGCCTTGTCGCCCTCCTCGTGGCCGAGGGTGTCGTTGATCCATTTCAGGCCGTCCAGGTCCGCGAAGAGGAGCAGCATTTTGCTCTTGTCCCGTTCCGCGACTTTCAGTTGCTGGGTTGCGAGAGACAGGAAGCCCCTCCTGTTGTGCAGGCCCGTTAGCGGATCCGTGATGGAGAGGGCCAGGATCTCCGACTCCATTTTCTTCTTCTCCGTCAGGTCCCGGGCCACGGCCTGAAAGCCCGCGGCCTCGCCGTCCTTCAGGATCAAATGGGTATTCTGGCCGAGCCAGACTTTGTTGCCCTGCTTGGTTCTCAGGGGATATTCGTAATAGGTGTTGTGCAGCTTCTTGACGAACTGGCGGCCGAAGAACCGGTCGACGGCATTCTGCTCGTCCGGATGGACGAAGTCCAGGTATTGCTTCCCGACGAGCTCCTTTTCTTCGTATCCCGTAACCGAATAACCGGCCGGATTTACAAATGTTATGTTCCCATTGCCATCCGTCCGGATGATGATTTCGGTCGCCTGCTCGATGAGCGTCCGGTACCGCTCCTCGCTTTCCTGAAGCGCCTCCTGGGCCTGCTCGCGCTCGGCGATTTCATGCAGGAGTTCTCGGTTCGTCCGGGTGATCCGGTGCTGGTTCAGGAATGTGTTGAATCGGAACCGTTCAAACAGATATGCCGCCGAGGCGGCAAACATGTACGCGATGCCGAGGTTGTTCATGGAGTAATGGACCGCCCAGGAGCTGATATCCGGCCTGTGGATCAGGATGGCGCCCACGAAGATGATGATGGAAAGAAGGAAATACCGGTATGACACGATCAGCCGCGAGGGCATGAACGCGGCTACGGAGATGACGAGCATGAAACCGGAGACGTAGCTCGGGTCGTCGGCGATCCTGCCCGTGAAGTAGGCGCAGCTGAAGAGCAGGTATGCCAGCATCAGGTGGAGGAGTCCGAGCCCCCTGCCCCGGGTGCTCTTGAAGAAGGTGGCGACGAAGACGATCAGGCCGACGGCGCTCAGTCCCATCCGGAAATAAAACAATTCGGGGAATTCGGGATGAATCTCAGGATCCAGGAAAAAGGCGAAGTAGAGCCAGGAGACCATGGCCAGCAGGGCGCAGGGGCGCTGAATTCCCCTTGCCTGCAGGTTCAGGTATTCCATGTATTCGTTTCTGTAGATATGTCGTTCCGGGTTGCTCTTGATGAAGTCTCTTATCTTTTCAAGCAGCCGCGAGATCATGGGTGCCGGTCCGGTCAGCGTTTTTTCGTTCCGATTGAGGAAAGGCCGCCCTTATTAGCACATTGAGATGGAAATGAACAGCATGCCGTCAGGTTAAAGGAATACGGGATCGCTCAGGTGCGGCCCTCCGTCTGCCGCATCACCGATTCCCTGAAATCGCCGATGTACACGTTGAAGCCGGTGCCGAAAACCCTCTTGAACACCTTGTCGTGATCGCCGCCGTCCAGGAAGTCCTTCATGTACGCCAGGAATCTTTCCCGGCCGTATTTCGTCACCAGGGAATCGACGATGCAGGCAAACTCGGAATAGATGAAGGCGGTCCTGGATCCGGCGGTGATCCGGACCTGCCCTTCCTTGTCTGTCCCGTAGAAATCGGGCGGCATGAAATCGCCGTTTCGAATATGGCCGTACACCTGCTCCTTCGATGGATACCAGGATGTGCCCATCTGGCCGGCGCTGTAGACGGCGATGCCCTCCAGGAGCCATTTCGGATACCGGAAGGCATAGAGGATTCCCGCGTTCCGGTAGATCAGGGCGTGGGACAATTCGTGCCTCAGGTAAATCTCCATGGAAATCAGCCCATCCGACGCTTCCTTCTGGGCCCACGGCGAAACGACGATATCGCCGTTGTAGAAAGTGCAGAACCTGGCCTGCGACGGGGAGCGGTGGGCATAGGTTGTCCGGTCGCCGAAGAAGAAGATTCTCGGTTTTTTCCGGAATGAAAGGGTGTGAAACTCCTCCACCCGGCGGATGTGGGAATCGATCTCCCCGAAACGGTCAAACAGCGCGCCCTTTTCGACGAAAACGACCGCCCGCCCGGTCTCGTGCCGCTCGAAGGCTACGACCACCGGGGAATACGGGAACAGCTTCCCGAACAGGAAGAGATATCCAAGCGCCGCCATGGCGGCGGTGATCATCAGGAACAGGATGATTTTTTTCTTCATGTCAAGCATCCAGGGAGCCGGCCGGAACAAACGACAGCCCCTGCGCTTTTCCGCAGGGGCCGTCGTTCGGGTACTCACGGGCCCGGCTTATCTCCGGCCGTCCCTGTCTCGGTTCCGATCGTAATCGCGGTCCCGGTCCCGGTCGTCCTTCTGGGGACCCCTGCCTCTGCCGCGGCCTCTGCCTCGATCGTCGTCCCCATCTCTATCCCGGCGGTCCTGGTTCGGCCGGACCTGCCCCGGCGGCGGTCCGGCCTGTTTCGCCGGCGGCCCCTGGCGGTCGTCCCGGAACTGCTGCTGCCGGTCGCGCATGGGCGCCTGCGTCCGGGGCTGTTTTCCCTTCACACCCCAGTAGTTTGTCTTTTCCCAGTGCTTCTGCTTCTGCCAGCCGCGCCAGTTTCTCTCCATGTCTCTGTGCGGGATGCGGCGCTGCTCCCAATCGTGGCCCTTCCAGCGGCGGTCGCGGAAGTCCTTGCGCCACCCCGGGGGGACGTTCCTGTAGAAAGCCGGCGCCCGGTTGTAGTAAACCCAGTCCCGGTCGTAATGCCGCGAGCGGTACCAGCGCCCCTCCCAGGGACGCCACCACCAGCCGCTGTAGAAAAAGATGTCCGCGTCGACGTCCGGAACGGCATAGACATAGGTCTCCGGAATCACGACGACCTCCGGCGGAGCCGGGAACACGATGGGCGGCGGCAGCGGGATGCCGATGTTGACCTTCACATCCACGTCCGCCGTGGCAAGGGACGGCGCCAGGATCAGCCATGCCGTCATGATCAGCATACAGCCCGTCTTTTTCATCGTTGTACCTCCTTCCTCCTCAAGCCTTCCCCCTGCTCATGTTCCGCGGGGTATTATTGTCCGGAACGGGCTTCCCGGTATTTCCGGTAGGCCGCTTCCTTTGCCTTCTGCCACTCTTCCCTGGCTTTTCTCTGGGCCAGCCTCAGATTCTCCTTCGCCTCCCGGATCTGGTCGTGGCCGGCCTGCCTGACTTCCCTGGTCTTGCCGGTGGCAGACTCCTTGACGGATTTCATGTCCTCGTTCGCCTGCCGGACGGCCTTCCGATAATCTTCCTTCGCCTTTTGAATCGCGTCGTTGAAGGCGACTTTCGCTTTTCTCATCTCCTCGTTGAATGTGCTCTTTGCGTCGGCGACGGTCTCCTTTGCCGTTTTCGCCGCCGTCTCCTCCGCCGAGGCGATGGGGACAAAAGCCGCCGCCGAAAGGATGGCCAGAGACGCAATAAGCCCCAGGATGATTCCAGCCGCTATGCCGCTCCCGAAACGGAGACGCTTTATACCCGGGCAATGCATGCAGACACCTCCCTCCATTCCACCCTTCATTCCAGCCGCAGCGTCACTTTGGCCATGTAGAACGCCTCCGCCGCATAGGCCCTGTAGTCCTTCTCCGACGTTTTCAGCTGAACCAGGTACAGGATATCCTTCTTTCCCTTCCGGCCGGTCTCTGTCCCGTCCTTGACCTTGAACCCCGTGATCCGGGACCAGTATGCCTTGTCCTTTGGAACCCTGTAGGCGATCAGCACGTCCTTCAGCGTCGTCCTGGAGAGTTTGTATTCCCTGGATTGCAGAACGCTGAAGCGGTGGCCCTTCAACAGGTTTTCCGTGGCCTTGTCCACGGCCTGCACATCGGACCATTCCGCGGGAACTCGCACCGCGGTGATGTAGATCCCGGCGAGAATATCGCTCCTGGGGTCGTTCGGAGTCCGGAAGCGGTGAAAGGCGCCGATCTCGACGAAGGTGCCGTCGTCCGGCAGCCCTGCGGGCTCCTTGATGTTGATGGCTTTCCAGTCCTTCGGAAAGACCATCTCGAATCGG
>CAZXMK010000109.1:0-9265 GCA_964641935.1 uncultured Syntrophaceae bacterium | reverse complement strand
CCCATGGACATCCGGAAGGTCTGCCTCATGGCCACGCCGGTCCGGTTCGACGACCGGGAAAGCGGCCATGGACCCATGCGGGCCTACATCCGGAAACACTACAACGCCTACGTCATGACGCAGCTGTTCGGAAACGGAAACGTGCCGCCGCAGGTGATCGACGAGGGGGTCAGCGAGATCCAGCCCGGTGTGCAGTACAACGTGATGACGGGCTTCTACGAACGGGCCGCCGACGCCGACGCCATTGCGGACGCCGCTCCGTTTCTCTACTGGCTGACCCACGGAACACGGTTTCCCGCCCGGGCGCACCAGGAGTGGCTCGGGAAGTTCTTCCTCGGCAACGAGCTGATGGAGGGACGATTCCGCCTGCCCTCGTCGGATCCGGACCTGGACGGAAAGCCCGTGGACATGGACGCGCTGCGCCGGGCCGGCGTGGCAATCTTCGATTACCGGGGCTCCCGCGATCCCATCGCGCCGGCCGGCTCCTGCATCGCCAGCGAGACCTGGGGCCGGACGGGGGACGGAAACCGGACGGTCGAGAAGGACATCGGCCACATCTTCGTCGTCAGCAGGAAACTGCTCTCCGGGTTCCTCTCGTCCGTGACGGAGTTCCTGCGCGGCTCCTGACGCCCGGCGGCGGACCGGCCGGGGTCTCTTCACCGCCGCCGGTTCGCGGCCCTGAGGGACATGCACCTTGACATGCACCCCCTCATCTTTTAAAAATGAAACATCGCTCAACGATCCTCCTCCACCTGTCATTTTCGGACGCCCCTTCGACACCGGTCAGCAAAACGCATTCAAGCAGTTTCCCGAACCGTCCCGGCATCGCGTAAGCCCTTCACGGGGAGGTGTTCGATGGCCGACAATCTCGATGTCATCATCCTCGACGACGATGCCGGCGTCTGCGACGTCCTCTCGGAGATCGTCACGGAGTTCCACTCCTGGGGAAAGGTCTACGCGTTCACGGATGAAAACCGGGCGATCGAGCACTGCCTGAACCGGAAGGGCAACGTCGCCATTTTCATCGTCGACGTATTCCTGTCCGGCCGGAATGCCTTTTCATTCCTGGAATCCATCGCGGACAAATTCCCCATGGCCTACGAGGACACGATCATCATCACCGGCAAGGCCAGCGGCGACGTCGTGAACATGTGCCTGGTCGCCGGGATCAATTATCTCCTGGAAAAGCCCGTCCGTCCGTTCGCCCTGCAGTTGGCCGTGCGTGCCATCGTGTCAAAATACGTGCACTTTGCCAGAAAACTGTACCTGAACCCCGATCTGATGGAAAGCGTCGCCAAGTTCACCAGCTGATCCCCGGCGCGGCTCCGCTTCGGGAGCGGACCCGTCCGGGCTGTTGATGACATCCGGGGTCTTT
Organism: uncultured Syntrophaceae bacterium; assembly: GCA_964641935.1. Classification (GTDB taxonomy): domain Bacteria; phylum Desulfobacterota; class Syntrophia; order Syntrophales; family PHBD01; genus PHBD01. The sequence goes on along the minus strand of CAZXMK010000109.1, from coordinate 7,890 downwards.
ATCCTTCGCCCGCTCACCGGCCGCTCCTCCACAGGCCTCTCCGGAAAGGCCCGCCGCCGGGATCCGCAGCGCCTGGTCAAGCAAATGGCATATCACTTGCTTAAATGACAATTAAGGATAGTTGCCTGTTCCCAGGAACGGTCGGACAGACCCACAACGATGGCAACGGAGGACGATCATGGCAGAAAAAAATTCGAACACACTGGCGTTTCACCTTGCCGAAGTGAAGGCGGGAAAAAGGCGATTTGAAAACAGCTTCCAGGCCATTGCCCGGATGATCCTTGAAAACGTGAACAACATCGAAAAGGTGGTCGTCAACGGGAAGAGCACCTACGACTTCAAGGTCTTCAGGGCGGGACAGAAGCACGTCATCGGCATGTTCGACGAGATCAACAGCTTCGTCTCCTTCGTCAAGGACGCCGCCGAGGGAGGCTCGTCCAGCGAAATGGCCTTCGTGCTCGTCGGCGAACCCGGGAACGGCAAGACGTTCTTCGTCGATACCCTGTGCGCCCTGTACCGCCATTTCGTCGCCCAGGAGGGCAACCGCCGGTACACCTTCAATTTCCGCCACATCGACCGGCTGGAAAACTACGGGAAAATCCGGATGATCCAGTCGCAGACCTTCGAGGACCCGATGATCCTCGCCATGAACCTCCTTCCGTCGAAGCAGGAGAACATGGTCTGGCTGGCAAAGACCGCCGGGTTCGCCGACGATGAGGTGGAGAGGTTCTACGCCTCGTACCGGCCCCTGGGAGCCTGCAGCGACTACATCCTCAACGACATCCGGAATGCGACCAACGGCAGCCTTGACGAAATGCTGGATTTCTTCGAGATCGTCCCCGTCCCCCTGAGCGAGAGCCTCGGCACCATCACCGGGAAATACTCCGCCAAGGACAAGATCACCTCGTCGGCGGTGGACCTGCTCGGGGAGGAATCCATCCAGCGCCTCCTCCACCTGAGCGACCCCAACAACCCGTACCGGTTCGACCTGCGGCGCGGGGCCCTGGCCCGGGTGGCCGGCGGGGGCATCCACTTCAGCGACGAGATCTTCAAGAACAAGAAGGACCTCGTGCAGGTCTACCTCGGCGTGATCCAGAACCGGAACATCGAGATGGACGGATTCCGCTGGCCCATCGACACCCTGATCCTCGCCACCAGCAACAACTCGGAGTTCAACCGCTTTCTGGCGGAGAAGGAGGAGGCCCCCATCGTCGACCGGTGCCGGGTCTGCTACGTCGCCCACAACACGAATTACCGGATGCAGAGGTACCTGACCGATTACGCCATCGGCAGCGAGATGAAGACGACCCTGATGAGCGAACAGCTCCACCAGGACCCGAACCTCAACTACGCCGCCTCCCTGGCCGTCGTGATGTCGAGGCTCCCGCGGTCGGAAAAGCTGACGCCCATCGAGATGATGAAGCTGGCCGCCGGGGAAGTGGCCGGGGAAAAGAGCATCAAGGCCCTGGCCGAGGTGATCGACATCCTCAACCACGAGCCGGACATCACCAAGCGGTTCGGGCAGAAGGGCCTGGGCCAGCGGGCCCTCGGCCGGGCGCTCCAGCTCCTGATCGAAACATCCGAGACGAACGAGGGCCGCTGCATGTTCGCCGAGGACATCTTCAAGGCCATCGAGAAGGTCATCCTCGACTACGTGTCGGACGCGGGGGAGCGGACGAAGTACTTCGACGACCTCAAGACGGCCCGCGGGCTGTACCGGGAACGGATCATGACGGAGATGTTCAACGCCTACATGGACGAGCCCCATGCGGTCAAGAAGGACGTGATGAACTACGTCAACATGATCATCGGCATCGACGCAGAGAACCTGGGACCCGACCGGATGTGGAAGTACCGGGATCCGCAGACGGGGAGGCTCAAGGCCCTGAAGATCGACGAGCGCTACGTCCAGAGCGTGGAGGAGCGCCTGGGGCTGAAGACGAAGGAACAGCGGGAGTCTTTCCGGACCTCGATCCGCAAGATTTACGGCCAGAAGATCTCCGTCGACCCGACCTACGACTTCATGGACAACGTGGAACTGGTGAAGGCGGTCACCGACGTCCGGCTGAAGTCGGACATCGTGGGGGCGGGAAGCCTGATCGGCGCCCTGGCCAACCGGACCAACGAGGAAAACCAGAAGCTCTACGACCGGATGACCAACACCATGCTGGAAAAGCTCGGGTATTGCAAAACCTGCGCCCAGAAGACGATTGAATACTTCTGCACCAAGGTCGATGAAAGTTAAACCGTTCTCCGACTACGCGGATTTTTCCCAGCTCCAGGACGGGGCCCTGCCGGAGGTCCCCTCTTCGCAGAGGCTCGCCTCCATCGGCGACCTCCTCGAACGGGACAACCAGCGGGAGAAAGACGGCTTCCCCAGGAAGATCCGGATCGGCCGGATCGTGAAGCCGGGGCGCGGCCTGAAGGAAAAGATCGTCATCGTCCCCACGACGGTGGAGGAGAAATTCATCCACGACACGAGGGAGCAGGAGCCCGGCGAGGACGGCGAGGGCGGTCAGGCCGGGGGAGCCGGCGAAGGAGAGGAAGGACAGGTCATCGGCGAAACGCCCGTCCACGGCGAAGAGGGATCGAAGGCCGGCGGTCCCGGCCAGGGAGAGGGAGGGGAACACGAGATCGAGGCCGGCGCCTACGACCTGGGCCGCATCATCTCGGAGCAGTTCGAGCTGCCGAATCTGAAGAGCAAGGGCCGGCGGCGCTTCCTGAAGCGGTACAATTACGACCTGACGGACCGGCACGAGGGTTTCGGCCAGCTCCTGGACAAGAAGGCCACCCTGCGGAAGATCATCGAAACGAACATCGCCCTCGAAAAGATCCCCGACGTCTCGGACATCGACCTGACGCAGCTCCTGGTCTCCCCCGAGGACAGCGTGTACCGCATCCTTTCCCCGGAAAAGGACCTGGAGTCCCAGGCCCTGGTCTTCTTCGTCCGGGACTACTCCGGCTCGATGTGGGGAAAGCCCACGGAGCTCGTCGTGGCCCAGCACGTCCTGATCTACAGCTGGCTCATGTTCCAGTACGAGCGCCAGGTCGTCACGCGCTTCATCCTCCACGACACGAACGCGCGCGAGGTGCCCGATTTCTATACCTACTACAGCCTCAAGGTCGCCGGGGGGACGAAGATGGAGTCGGCCTTCCGCATGATCAACGAGATCGTCGAGGCCGACAGCCTGGACCGGGACTACAACATCTACGTCTTTCACGGCAGCGACGGGGACGACTGGGAGCGGGACGGCACGACCGCCCTCCGGCAGCTCCGGAAGATGGTCGGGTACTGCAGCCGGATCGGGATCACCCTCACCCCGGCCTCCATGGAAAACATGTCGACGGCGGAGCGATACATCCGGGACTCGAAGATTCTGGAGGAGCATCCCCAGGAAATCCGGCTCGACACGATCGACGAAGAAGCGGGAGACATGCGTCTGATCGAGGGGATCCGGAGGCTCATTACCTGAGCGCGGTCCCGGGGAATCGGATACGGGCGGGAAGATGGAACTCATCAACCAGCACACCAAGGAGATCATGGAAGGCTGCAAGTCGAGGGCCCGGGACGCGGGACTTCGCTTCCAGGACGAGAGCCTCGAGTACATCGTGACCAACCGGGACCTCCTGGAGCTGGGCCCGAAAAGCATGATCCCCACCATGTACGACTACTGGGTCCACGACGTCGAGGTGCTCCGGGAAAAGGGCAAGTACGAGCTGTATCCCACCAATCCCTACGAAACGGTCGTCAACACCCGCCCGGCCATCTCCTTCTACAACGACAACAACCCCGACTGGCTCAACGTCATGATTTTCTATCATGTCCTGGCCCACATCGACTGCTTCCAGAACAACCTCTACTACCGGAACACCTGGGACGAGGACTTCGCCGGCCAGGCGCTCGCCGACAAGCGCACCATCGCCGCTCTCCGGTCCGAAAGGGGGCGCTGGGTCGACTACGTGATCGAGTTCGCCAGGGGCATCGACAATCTCGTCGACCATTTCGGGGAGCTGTCCCGCATCAGTCACCCCGTGGAGGCACAGGCCGTCAGCCGGATCGACTATTACTTCGACGTGTTTCTCCAGACCTTGCAGAAGGTCAGCACCGCGGATTACCTGAAGGAAATCGATCGCTACAACCGGACCGTCCAGGATTACGACCCGATGGCGGAGTCGGTGTTCTTTACCGAGACCAGGAAGAAATATCCCGAGTTCGACGCCCTGTTCGAAAGGCACAAACGGGAGAAGAAGGCGCCGGCCCAGGACCTGCTCCAGTACCTGGAAGAGCATGCGCTCTGGCTGCAGCAGGCGGACAACCAGTGGATGAAGACCGTCATGGAGATCGTCCGCCGGACGTCTCTCTACTTCCAGCCGCAGATCCGCACAAAGATCCTCAACGAGGGCTGGGCCAGCTATTGGCACGAGAAGCTCTTCCTCTCCGACGACCGGATCCGGGGAAACGAGGTCAACTACGCCCGGATCAACGCCGGCGTCACCTCCATGCCCAGGGTGGGCATCAATCCCTACGCCCTGGGGATGCGGCTGTTCCAGTACCTGGAGGAGATGGCCGACAAGGGGCGAATCTCCTACGAATATCAGCGCCTGACGGACAGCCGCCAGCGGCGGGAGTTCGACCGGCACACCGCTCAGGGCCTTGATTTCGTTTTCGACGTGCGGGAGAACTTCAACGACTTCACCCTCATCCACACCTTCATCGACCAGGATTTTATCAACCGGAACCGGCTGTTCGTCGCCGGACGCCGCCTCAACAGCCAGCGGGGGGTGTGGGAATATTTCGTCAAGAGCAGGAAAGCCGAAGACTACCGGAAGATGATCCTGGACTCTCTCTACCATCCGCCGTTCATCCAGGTGGACGAGGAAAAGACGAAGGACGGGCACCTCTATCTCCGCCATGTCTACGAGGGGAAACCCCTGGTCCGGGAATACATCGCCAATACCATGCTGGGGATCGAGTATCTCTGGGGGGGAACCGTCCAGTTGGAGACGACGGAAGAGCAGTCGGAGATCTCGTCGGGGTATGACGACATTCAGCCCTTCTTCATGCCCACCACGACGGTGGACGAGCCGGCGGAAAAGAAGGTGACCCTCCGGCAGGTCGTCTACACGATGGAGAAACGGAAACTCACCAGGGTTGTGATGTAGGGGACGCCGATCATGACGACCGAGGAAAACATCCTCAGCTTCCTGTCGGAACGCATCGCCGAACGGGAGAGCCGCAAGGTCCTGCCGCTGAAGGAATTCGTCGCCTTCGCCGCCCGGAATCCGAGCACGGTCTTCCGCAACACCTTTCAGATGCTCTACGACATGATCCGGAGCTACGTCGGCGAGGGCGTCGACGAATACCCCGACGACCCCGAATCGATCCACCACGTCCTGTACGACTGCACGAAGCTCTTCGTCGACGGCGTGGACCATCCCTTCTTCGCAGACCAGCTCTTCGCGAATCGCCTGATCAACCAGTTCGCCTCCTTCCGGTCCGGAAGCCAGCAGAACCGGATCTACATCTTCGAGGGGCCCCACGGGTGCGGCAAGAGCACGTTCCTGAACAACCTTCTCCTGAAGTTCGAGCAGTACACAAAGACAACCGAGGGGATGATCTTCGAGACGGTCTGGCGGCTGAACAAGAAAGTCCTGGGCGACATCACGGGACACGAGACTCCCGCCATCCTGAAGCAGTTGAGGCACCTGGCCGACGATACCGCCCTGAAACCAAAGTTGCCCCCCCCGGAAAGCCCCCTCTACATGCCGATGAAAGACTTCCTGGAGGTGCCGTGCCCCAGCCACGACAGCCCGCTGATCCTCGTTCCGAAGCACTACCGGAAAGAGGTGTACGACCAGTTGATCCAGGACCGGGAATTCAAGGAGAAGCTCTTCACGGAAAAACAGTACGAGTGGGTCTTCCGGGACAACCCGTGCACAATCTGCGTGTCCCTCTACACGGCTCTCCTGGACATCGTCAACTCACCCGAGAAGGTCTTCGACATGATCTTCGCCCGGCCGTACGAATTCAACCGGCGGCTCGGGCAGGGCATCAGCGTCTTCAACCCGGGCGACCGGATCACCAAGACAAGCATCCACACCAACGAGCTGCTCCAGAGCCAGTTGAACAACATTCTCAAGGACAGCAATCGCGTCCGGTACATCTATTCCCGCTACGCGAATACGAACAACGGCATCTATGCCATCATGGATATCAAGGACCACAACAAGGAGCGGTTCGCGAACCTTCACGGCATCATCAGCGAGGGCGTTCACAAGGTGGAGGAGATCGAGGAGAACGTGAACTCCCTCTTCCTGGCCCTCATGAATCCGGAGGACCGGGTGAACATCGTGGGGACCCAGTCGTTCCTCGACCGGATCAGCTTTATAAAAATCCCCTATGTGCTCGATTACAATACGGAAGTAAAGATCTACAAGAACATCTTCGGCGACCGGATCTCGACCATGTTCCTCCCCAGGGTCCTGCAGAACTTCGCCAAGATCATCATCGCGACGAGGATGAAAGAGCAGTCGGACAACCTCCTCGAGTGGATCGGCGACACGGAGAGGTACTCCCTTTACTGCGACCGGAACCTCCAGCTTCTGAAAATGGACATCTATGCCGGCTTCATCCCGTCCTGGCTGACCCAGGAAGACCGGAAGAGCTTCACCGCCAAGAAGCGGAAGGCCGTCATCGCCGAATCGGAAACGGAAGGGGAAAAGGGGTTTTCCGGAAGGGACTCCATCAAGATCTTCAACGATTTTTATTCCGCCTACGCGAAGGAAGGCTCGCTGATCTCCATGGCCATGGTCTGCAATTTCTTCCGGCAGCACCAGAAGGAGCACTCCGTGACGATCCCCGAGAGCTTCCTGGATTCGCTCGTCAGCTCGTACAATTACGCCGTGCTGCAGGAAGTCAAGGAGTCACTCTACGACTACAACGAGGAGCGGATCTCCAGGGACATCCAGAACTATCTGTTCGCCGTCAACTTCGAGCCGGGCTGCACGGAGCGGTGCATCTACACGGGGGAGACCATCGACCTGACGGAAGAGTTCTTTGCCGGGATCGAGCGCCGCATCCTCGGATCCCAGGCCACGCAGGGCGAGCGGATGGAGTTCCGCAGGGAAATCCAGAACCAGTACACCGCCCGGACGCTGACGCAGGAGATTCTGCTGGAGGGGAAGGACATCACCGCGACGGCCGTCTTCGCCAACCTGCGGGAGCGGTACATCCACAACCTGAAAGAGAAGGTCATGGATCCCTTCCTGAAGAACGAGAATTTCCGGAGAGCCATCAAGGATTACGGCACGGAGGCCTTCAAGACGTATGACCGGCGGATCCAGAGCGAGGTCCGCTTCCTCATCCATAACCTCATGAACCGCTACGGCTACTGCGAACAGGGCGCCCAGGAGATCAGCATCTACGTCATCGACAGCAACCTGGTGCCGACGTTCTCGTCACCCTGAAAAACAGGTCAGATCAGAAAAGGGTCGTATGTAAGGCGCCCGATATCCTGAGCCATGAGGCGTACTCCTGGTACGTCGATTGGCGAAGGATGAGGGCAACGCCGCAGACGGCCCTTTTTCAACAGCCAGCTAGAAGCCGGAGACGGTTTCGGCTAAGACAGGATCCTCCAAAATCCTCTTGGCAAAGCGCAGGTATTTCTGCACGATCGCCCGGACGGCCAGTTGCAGGGAATACGCGCGAATGGGCTTTTCGATCAGGTAGGTGATGTTGGAGGCGATGCACATGTTCACGACATCGTCGCTGGCATGGCCCGTCATGATGATGGTGTCTTCATAGGCCATGGGAAACTTGTCGATGATGGCGTCCAGGAACGTGAATCCCGTCGTCGAGCCCATGTAGACGTCGAGCACGAAGATGGCCAC
>CAZXMK010000108.1:0-9340 GCA_964641935.1 uncultured Syntrophaceae bacterium | reverse complement strand
CCGGCAGCAAAACGGAGCCCGTCAAGTTTGAGGAGTTCTGGACATACACGCGGCCTGTTGGCGGCGATTCCTGGCAGCTTTCGGGCATCAACCAGGCGGATTAGGCAACCTGTTGCCGGCGGAGTTGCCGGTTTCGGAAGGCTGCCGAACGAAGACGGATCGATGTGTCACTGGAAAGCGGGGGTGTTCCTGAAAGGGCACCCCCGCTTTCGTTGCGGGCGTTGCGGGCTGCCCGTCCCGTCTTCCGCCCTGCCGCGGGTCTTCCATCTTGCGCCGCCATCGCGAAGGGGGCCTTATTCGCTTATTTCTGGCATCCTGCGCAGAACCAGGTCCCCCTGCCGCCCAATGTGATTCGCTCGATGCCGGACCCGCAACGGGGGCACGGCATTCCTGCCCGGCCGTACACGCAAAGGTGATGCTGGAATTCCCCGGTGCGTCCGTGGAGGTCGCGCCAATCCGACACGGATGTGCCCCGGCAGCGGACCGCCAGATTCAGAATCCGCCTTGTCTCGCGGCCGATGGTCTCCCATTCTTCCCATGTCACCTCCGATGCAGGCCTCCTCGGGTCCACCGCAGCAGAGTGGAGAATCTCGCAGGCGTAGATGTTTCCCATGCCCGGAAACACCGCCTGATCGAGGAGGAACGCCTTTGATGCCAGGTGCCTTCTCCGGGCGGCCCGCTGAAAGGCGGATGGGTCCGGATTCTTCAGTAGATCCGGCCCGGACGGGCGGGGGCGATCCGGCTGCTCCAGGGTCAGCGTGGCGAACCGCCGCGGATCGACCCCGATGATTTCGCAGTCTTCCAGGACCAGCCGGAACCTTGCATGAGTGGGCAAGTCCGCACCCTCCACCGTGTCACGCCGGAAAAGACGGCCCGTCATCCGGAGATGGAGCCGCAGGACGGATCCATCGTCAAGGGCGATCTCCAGGAATTTTCCCTGTCGACGGACGTTTTCAATCTTCCGTCCCTCAAGATTCGGTGCGGGTCCAAGTTTCACATCGTAAACGGCGAGGGCCCTGATCCTCTTTCCCCTGATTTCTCGAAACAGCTGGCGGCGCAGCGTTTCCACTTCCGGCAGTTCGGGCATGATCATACTCCCTGCGAATTCAAGGGCATGTAAAGCCGGGAGGAACCTCCGGTCAAGCGAAAAGAAAAAGTACTGAAAAGGGCGCCTTTTTTATTGACAAGACGCCGCGGTTGGCCTTATGTGACGCAATAGAAAACGCCCATGATAACGGGGTTTTCCGGGGTTGAACGGAACGACGGCCGGAGCGGAATTTCCGGTCGAGGAACGTAAAAAATGGAAGGCTCGGCAAGCCGGAGGCGTCGGACGATGGAAATCGAGTCCCTTTTCAGTGAAGAAATGGAGCCCCCAGGCCTGCTCAACGGCCTGACAGGCTTGGGAAAAGCCGCCCATGATCTGATCGTTCCCCACGAACCATCCATTATACCACCTGCCACCGTTCCGGTCCGTCACGACCGGCACCCTTCCCATTTTGCTGACAGCCGCCGTTCCCAGACCTTCCGCAAGCGTTTCTATCCCGGCGTTTCCCGGGAAGACTGGCAGGACTGGCGCTGGCAGTTGAGAAACCGCATCTGTGATCATGAGACCCTGGGGCTGATGGTCTGGCTTTCCGAGGAAGAGCGGAGCGCCATGACCTACGCGGGGGGAGCCCGTCCCGTGGCCATCACCCCCTACTATGCCAGCCTGCTGGATGCGATGGATGTTTCACATCCCTTGCGCCGCTCGATGATTCCCGTGATGCAGGAGTGTTTTCTGGTGGAAGGGGAAAAGGAAGACCCACTGGACGAAGAAAAGGACAGCCCGGTGCCCGGCCTGGTTCATCGATATCCGGACCGCGTCCTCTTTCTCGTGACGGGGACCTGTGCGGCCTACTGCCGGTATTGCACGCGCTCCCGCATCATCGGGCGGTCCGGTACCGAGGGCAGCCTGAGGATGCACTGGGAGAAGGCGATCGACTACATCGCATCCCACCCCGACGTCCGGGATGTCCTCCTGTCCGGCGGCGATCCCCTGACGCTCCACGACCGGAAGATCGAATGGCTTCTTTCCAGGCTCAGCAGGATTCCGCACGTGGAAATGCTTCGGATCGGCACGAAAGTTCCCGTAACCCTCCCGCAAAGGATCACACCGGAACTGGTGAAGATCCTCAAGCGGTATCATCCGCTCTGGCTCAGCATCCATTTGACCCACCCCGACGAGCTGACGCCGGAGATGCGACAGGCCTGCATGCGCCTGGCCGACGGGGGGATTCCCCTGGGCAGCCAGACGGTGCTCCTGGCAGGCGTCAACGATTCGGTGGAGGTGATGCGGCGGCTCTTCCAAGGACTGCTCAAGATCCGCGTCAGGCCCTACTACCTGTACCAGTGCGATCCCATCCCGGGATCGGCTCACTTCCGGACGCCGGTCATCCGGGGCATCGAGATCATCGAGGGCCTGCGGGGCCACACGACCGGCTACGCCATTCCGACCTTCGTCATCGATGCCCCCGGCGGGGGCGGCAAGATCCCCCTCCTGCCGGAATACGTGGTCGGACGCGACGGTCCGGATCTTCTCATCCGCAACTATGAAGGGAAGGTCTTCCGCTATCCGGACGGCGGTCCCGTCCATCATGAAGTCCATTAAGGCCGCGGCCCGTGACGCATCGTGAAACAGGACTGACCGTCGGCCTTGCCTACGACCTCCGTGACGACTACCTGGCGGAGGGTTATTCCGAAGAAGAAACAGCGGAATTCGACCGGGCGGAGACGATCGAAGCCATCGAGGCGACGCTCCGCTCCCTGTCGTACCGGACGGACCGGATCGGCCACGCGCGCTCCCTCGTCGGCCGGCTCGCCGCGGGAGCTCGGTGGGATCTCGTTTTCAACATTGCCGAGGGTCTTCGAGGCTACGGCCGGGAGAGCCTTGTGCCGGCCCTTCTGGAGGCTTACGGCATCCCGTATGTCTTTTCCGATCCCCTCGTTCTCTCCCTGACCCTCCACAAGGGCATGTGCAAGCGGGTCGTCCGCGACCTCGCCATCCCCACGCCGGATTTTGCCGTCGTGGAGAAGGAAGCGGACATTGCCGCCGTCGGCCTTCCCTTTCCGCTCTTCGTCAAACCCGTTGCGGAAGGGACGGGCAAGGGCATCACGGGAGAGTCTGTGATCCGTTCTCCCGAAGCCCTGGACAGGGTCTGCCGACACCTGCTCGGCGCCTATGGCCAGCCCGTCCTCGTGGAGCGGTTTCTCCCGGGGCGCGAATTCACCGTGGGCGTTGTCGGCACCGGGGAGGAGGCGGAGACCGTCGGGGTCATGGAGGTTCTTCTCCTGGCGGAAGCGGAAAAGGAGGTCTACTCGTACATCAACAAGGAACACTGCGAGCGGCTGGTTCGTTACCGCCTGGCCGACGACGGCGAGGCCCGGCAGGCCGCGGCGGTGGCCCTGGCTGCGTGGCGCGGACTGGGTTGCCGTGACGGGGGGCGGGTGGACATCCGTTCGGACGAGCGGGAAGAGCCGCACTTCATGGAGGTGAATCCGCTGGCGGGCCTCCACCCGGAGCACTCGGACCTCCCGATTCTCTGCACCCTCGGCGGGATTTCCTACCGGGACCTCATCGGCCGGATCATGGACTCGGCCCTGCGACGCACCGCGGCGGGAAACGGCGGACCCGGACCATGACTGTGGCCGTGCTGCATGGAGCCGTTTCCGACGGTGCCGGAATGGACGAGCAGGATGTGCTGGTGGAGGTGGACACCGTCTGCCGGGCGCTCGCGGCACTCGGACATCGGCCTGTCCCCGTTCCCCTCTCGCTGAACCTCGATGCGGCCCTGGATGCGCTCCGCCGTCTCCGGCCCCGCTTCGCCTTCAACCTCGTCGAGTCGGTGGCGGGAAGGGGCAGTCTCATCGCACTCGGTCCGCTGGTCTTGGACGTGCTGGGCATCCCATTCACCGGGGCCTCCGCCGATGCGACCTACCTGACATCGAACAAGCTCCTGGCCAAGCGGCTCATGCTCCTCGATGGGATCGACACGCCGTCCTGGTTTCCGATGGAGGGCGGCCTTCCCGGCCCCGTCGAGCCGGGCCGATACATTGTCAAGTCCGTCTGGGATCACGCATCTATCGGAATCGACGAAGGCTCGGTTCTGCACGCGGATGGGGAGGCAGGGCTTCGGGAGGCTCTCAGCCTCCGCAGGGACACAGCCGGTGGAGCCTGCTTTGCCGAGGTTTACATCGAAGGACGCGAATTCAATCTCTCCCTGCTGGCGGACGGAAAAGGACCCCGGGTCCTTCCCCCGGCGGAGATTCTCTTCGACGCCTTTCCCCCCGGCAAACTGCGCCTGGTGGACTACCGGGCCAAGTGGGACGCCGATTCCTTCGAGTATCAGATGACACCGAGGCGTTTCCGCTTTCCGGGCGAGGACGCGGGCCTGCTGTCTTCCCTGGAAAGAACGGCTCTTCGGTGCTGGGATGTTTTCCGGCTGCGGGGGTACGGGCGGGTGGATTTCCGGGTGGACGGGGACGGCCGTCCCTGGGTGCTGGAAGTGAATACGAATCCCTGCCTGTCGCCGGACGCGGGATTCCTCGCGGCGGCCGCCGAGGCGGGGTTCGGCATTAACGAGGTGGTGTCCCGGATCTGTGCGGATCTTCCGTAGGCTTCGGGCAGTCTCCGATCAACCGTCCCTCGATCCGCTGGGTCACGGAGAGCATTTTCCCTTTTCCCCCCAGGATTTTCCCCTTCATGACACCCGTCAGCGTCTCTCCGCGGAAGAGAACCCTTCCCTTTCCCGTCATCGATCCCGTGTCCATCTCGCACTGAACGCTCCACGTGAGGGCGTCGCCTTCCAGGCTCGACCGGAGGAGGCGGCACTGCCGGTCCCGCTCGGGCTCACGGGGAATGGGATCCTTTCCGGTCAGGCAGCGCCGGTAGACACGGGGATGGGACAGGCCGGGGGAGAGCCCCTGGATTTGCGTGGTGGCAGTCATTTCCCAGAGGCCGGACCGGAAGGCCGCTTCGGCCGATGCGGGGGAAGTGCAAAAAAAAGGAAGAAGCGCCGTCATGATGAAGATGATCCGGATCATGGCGATCCTTCCGCCTGCAGGGCCTATCGCTGCGAATCCCCGCCGCGGCTGAGCCACAGCAGGTAGTGCTCGGCGTCCTTGTTCTTGAACGTGACGGCCATTTTCATGTCCTCGAGGGCCTGCTCGTGCCTGCCGATCTTTTCATTGCACAGGCCCCGGTAGACGTAGCTGCCCGCTTCCTCGGCATAGCCGGGGTCGATGTCGAGGGCCTGGTCGAAATCCCGGACAGCCGCATCATACTGCTCGAGCTTGTAGGCGGCGAAACCCCGGTTATGGAAGGCCCGGCCGTTGCCCGGGTCGATCTTGACGGCCTGGGTGAAGGCCTCGATAGCACCGGTGAAGTCGTCCTTCATCAGGGCGGAAAGTCCCCGGAGTCTCCACTCCTCACCCGGCGAGTCCGTTTCCTTGGCCTTGCTCCGGACAGGGGCCGCACCGGCGGCGGGCTGTGCGGGGGCTTTCTCTTTTTTTGCTCCACGACCGAACGATAGCTTCAACGCTGCCATATCCTTCCTCCTTCGATCAAAGGTACCTATCAGGAACCATGATATTCTTCCGGGTGACGATCCTGCTTTTCGGGATCTGTCGTTTTTCGTATTGGAGCACATTTGCGGCCCGGATTTCGAGAACCGACCTCCCGACCGGGCGAAATGCCGATATCCATCTTGTATCTTCCGCTCTTTCCATAACCCGTTCCCCATGGATATTCAAGCAGATTGTGCAGTTACGCGTCAAAGGGGGCGCGGCGTTTGACAAGTTCGCCTCTGCTTACTAACTTCTCGCGTATACAATGCAGGTCAGTGCATCGGTATACTCTAGTTGGACAAAACGCATTTCAAGCCGTCTCAAGGAAAGAAGCCATGAATGAACAAAAGGAAGGGATATCCCGCCGGAGCTTTTTCAAAGCGGGGGCGGGACTCGCAGCTGCAGCGGGAATTGCGGTTCCCCGGGCGGCGGAGGCCCGGAGCAGGGAAGGGCGGCTGGCAACCCTGATCGACCTGAACCTCTGTGACGGCTGTCCGGATCGTGCCGTGCCGGCCTGTGTCACCGCCTGCAAATCCGCCCGGAATGGCCAGGTGCCGAAGCCGGTCGAACCCATTCCCTCACCGTTCCCGGTCGGGGGCAAGGGGATTGAGGACTGGTCGAAAAAGCAGGACGTCCACGACCGGCTCACTCCCTACAACCGGATTTTCGTCCAGAAAGCGGAGGTGGAAGTCGAGGGAGCAAAGAGAACCCTCTTCATCCCGCGCCGCTGTATGCATTGCGACAATCCCGCCTGCGCCACCATCTGTCCCTTCACGGCCAACCACAAGTATGAAAGCGGGGCCGTCGTCATCGACCCGGATCTGTGTTTCGGGGGTGCCAAGTGCCGCACGGTCTGCCCGTGGGAGATCCCCCAGCGCCAGTCGGGGGTGGGAATCTATCTCCATGTCCTGCCGACGCTGGCCGGCAACGGTGTGATGTTCAAGTGCGACCTCTGCGTGGACCGCCTGAAGGACGGCGGCCTTCCCGCTTGTGTCGAGGCATGTCCCCGGCAGGCACTGCTGATCGGGCCTCGGGAGAAGATTTTCAGCCTCGCGGAAGAGCGCGCCCGGAGTACCGGGGGTTTTCTCTACGGCAAGAAGGAAAACGGAGGAACATCGACCCTCTATGTCTCACCGGTTCCCTTCGATGTGCTGGATCGGGCCGTTGTGACGGGAAAGGGAAGGCCCGGTTTCCAGCCGGCGAAGCGGCGGATGGAGGAGACCGACGGCCTGGGCCGGGCGGTCCTAGTCTCGCCGGTGGCCGGTGCGGCGGCGGGCATTGCCGGGGCCCTCGGTTACCTGTCCAGAAGAAAAGATCGTGTGAAAGAGGAGGAAAACAGGGATGGCGGAACGAATCCTTGAAGAAGAAGGCCGGGTCATCCGCCACGGCCTCGTGGAACTTCTGGAGCACTGGACGATCGCCCTCTCGGGACTCCTGCTTCTGCTTTCCGGCATGTTCGAACTGCCCCTCGCCGGCCGCTATTCGATCAACAAGCTGCCCGGCATGGCCTGGTCCGGTGATTTCATTTCTTCCCTGAACGTCCATTACGCGGCATCCGTTGTCTTCATCGCGGCGGCGGTTTTTCACGTCGTTTACCACGGAATCCGCGGGGATTTCGATCTCCTGCCACGAAAGGGCGATCTCAAGGCCTCCTGGCAGGTGATCCTTAGTTTCTTCGGCAGGGGCGAGGAGCCGCCCTTTCACAAGTACCTTCCGGAGCAGCGCCTGGCCTACCTGGGCATGGCCGTGATCATTGCAGGCCTCATCATTTCAGGGCTGGTGAAAACATACAAGAACCTCTATGCCCCGGACATGTCCCTGACCGTTCTCCTGTGGGCCACGTGGACACACAACGTTTTTTTCATGCTGTTCATCCTGGCGTTTCTGGCCCACATCGGTGCCATCCTCCTCAAGCCCAATCGCCCCATGTTCCGTGGCATCCTGACGGGAAGGATGCACCTTGACTACGCCCGGCACCGTCATCCCCTCTGGATCGCCGAACTGGAGCCGTCCCGGCCCGTGGAACCCGCCGTCAAGGCTGCGCCTCTCCTCGCGGAGCCGCCAGAGGAACCGGAAGCGGAATCCCTGCCCGGCACGGAAGAAACGACGGAATCAGCTCCTCCGCCCGCTTCACAACCGGAATCCGGTGTCAACGGGCAGAATCCCTGATCGCAGGCTTCCCAATGGAATCTGTTTTGCCGCCCCTTGCATTCATGGATTGCCAGGGGGCGGCAAATATGCTATCAACACGCCCGTTGATTGCGGATCGCCTTGCACGAAGAACCCGTCCGTGATCGCCACTGCCTGATTTTCCAGGCACTCCGAAAAACACAGCAGGATACGCCATGAAGACGATCAGGAAGGTCTTGATTGCCAACCGGGGGGAGATCGCTCTCCGAATCATGAACACTCTCAAGGAGATGGGCATCGAGGCCATCGCCGTTTACGAAAAGCCCGATTACGATGCCTATTTCCTGCGGTTCGCCGATCGGGCCATCAAGATCAGCGATGAGCCGGGCAAGGGGTACCTGAATATCGAACGGATCATCGACGCGGCCCTGAAAAGCGGGGCCGATGCCATTCATCCCGGCTACGGCTTCCTGGCGGAAAACCCGAATCTGGCCGCTGCCTGCGAACGGGCGGGCATCCTGTTCATCGGACCGCCGCCCTCGGTCATCCGGGACCTGGGTGACAAGGTCCTGGCGCGGGAGACCATGTCCAGGGCCGGGATCCCCATCATTCCGGGGACGAACAGCTTTTCTCCCGGCGATGCGGGAATCGAGGAGGCCCTGGCCTTTGCCCGGGAATGCGGGTTTCCCATCATCCTGAAGGCGACGGCCGGCGGGGGAGGCCGCGGGGTGCGACGGATCGACAGCGAGGAGGAACTCAGGAGGGAAATGCCCCTGGCACGGGCGGAAGCATTGCTGGCCTTTCACGACGAACGCATCTATGCGGAAAAATTCATCGTCAATCCCCGCCACATCGAGGTCCAGATCCTCGCCGACACCCAGGGAAACGTGGTTCACCTGGGCACCCGCGACTGCTCCATCCAGCGCCGGCATCAGAAACTCCTGGAGATTGCGCCGGCGGAACTGCCTCCCGATGTGAAGACGGCGATCCATGCCGCTGCAGTAAAAGCGGCCACAACGGCCGGGTACATCAACGCCGGGACGGTGGAATTCCTCGTAGACGGGAAGACCAGCGAGTTCTGGTTCATGGAGGTCAACACCCGCCTCCAGGTCGAGCACACGGTCAGCGAGATGATCACCGGGGAAGACATCGTCCGGCATCAGATCCGGATCGCCGAGGGCCATCCCCTGGGACTGAAGCAGGAGGACATCCAGATCAACGGGATTGCCATCGAGGTGCGCATCAACGCGGAGGATCCCAAGAACAGTTTCCTGCCGGAGGGCGGGAAGATGATCGAGATCTACGAATCGCCCGGAGGTCCGGGACTCCGGGTGGACGGGGCCATCTACAAGGGATACCGGGTCCCCACGGTGTACGACTCACTCCTGGTGAAGCTGATCGTCCGGGGATACCAGTGGGACCAGACGGTGCTGCGGCTGAAGCGGGCCTTGAAGGATTTCACCATCGTCTGGCCCAAGACGACCATTCCCCTGTACCTGGCCATCTGCGAAGAGCCCGATTTCCTGTCGCGGAAGTTCGATACGTCTTACCTGGACACCCATCCGTCCATTTTCCGCTATCCCGATCTGGACCATTACATCCTGGAGGA
>CAZXMK010000107.1:0-9352 GCA_964641935.1 uncultured Syntrophaceae bacterium | reverse complement strand
CTTCGGGATCCCGTCCGGCAGAGCTTCGCCCCCGTGGCCTCCTGGCCGGAGGGAAGCACCGGCGAGCCCCTGGCGGCCGTCCTGGAGCACACGATCACCGAGGCCGAAGGAATGCTCGTGGAGCTGTCCGAGGTCGACGGGGTTCCCGCGGACATGGAGCGGCACTACGGCCTTGCCTACCCGGTCATGGTGGACGGGGAGCTTTACGGTGCCGTGGCCATGGAGGTGACGGCCCCGTCCGGGGACGCGCTGCGCCCGGCCATGGAGGGGCTGCGCTGGGGATCCGTGTGGCTGGAGAACCGGATCCGCCGGCTCCGGGGCGAGGAGGACGCGAAGACCCTGAAGCGCATGAAGGCGGCGGTGGACATCCTGGCGGCGGTCCTGGCGGAGGAGCGCTTCGACGGGGCGGCCATGGCCTTCGTGACGGAGATTGCCAACCGCCTGGAATGCGACCGGGTGAGCCTGGGCCTCGTGAAGGGGAAGCATACCCAGGTGAAGGCGATCTCCCACACGGCGATCGTCGGCAAGAAGATGAACCTGATGCATTCCATCGGCGCCGCCATGGACGAGGCGGTGATGCACCGGGGCGAGATCCTGTTCCCTGTTCCCCCGGAGGCCGGAGCCCTGGTTGTCCGGGACCACGAGCAGATGGCCCGGCTGCACGGCACCCGGGCGATGATGACCCTGCCCCTGTACGGCCACGAGAAGTACTATGCGGCGATTACCCTCGAGCGGCAGGACGACAGGCCCTTCTCCGCCGATGACGTCGCGTACGTCAAGAGCGTCGTCGCCCTGACGGGACCGGTGCTGGAGAGCAGGCACCGACAGGACCGCCCCATCGTGCTCGGCGTGCTCGACGCCCTGAAGCGGCAGGCGGTCCGCCTGTTCGGGCCGGGGTACATGGTCCGGAAAGCCGCTGTCCTGGCCCTGGCGGCGGTGATCGTCTTCTTCAGCCTGGCCATGGACGAATACCGGCTCTCCGCGGAGGCGGTCCTGGAAGGGTCCGTCAGCCGCTCCCTCGTCGCGCCCATCGACGGGTACATCAAGACGGCGAGTGCCCGGGCGGGCGACGTCGTGAAAAAGGACACGGTCATCTGCCAGCTGGACGACCGGGAGCTCATGCTGGAGCGGATCAATCTGCTGAGCAAGCGGGGCCAGTACGACCGGCAGTACAAGAAGGCCATGGCCGAGCACAACCGTGCGGAGGCGAACATCGTCAGCGCCCAGGCGGGGCAGGTCCAGGCCGAGCTGAACCTCCTGGACAACAGGCTCCGCCAGATCGTCATTCGGGCGCCCTTCGACGGCGTTCTCCTCAGCGGAGACCTGAGCCAGAAGCACGGCGCCGCCGTGAAGCGCGGCGAGGAGCTCTTCGTGATGGCGCCGCTGGACGGGTACCGGCTCATCCTCAAGGTGGACGAGCACGGCATCGCCGACGTGAAGGAAGGGCAGCGGGGCACCCTGGTCCTGTCGTCGCTCTCCCGGGAAAAATACCCCTTCACGGTGAAGAAGATCACCCCCCTCTCGACGGCGGAGGAGGGGAAAAACTATTTCCGCGTCGAGGCCATGCTGGACGAGATGTCCCCCCGCCTCCGGCCGGGCATGGAGGGCGTGGGCAAGATCGACATCGACCGCCGGCTCATGATCTCCATCTGGACGAGGGGCATGATCGACTGGTTCCGCCTCCGCCTGTGGGCGTGGCTGCCCTGAGGTTTCCCGGTGGACAAGACCCTGTACAGCAGCTCCTGGTATCGCGTGGCGGGTCTGAAGCCGCTCGTGAGACGGCACGCGGAGATCCACCGGCACACCTACCGGGGGAAGGTCTGGTACGTCCTCCAGGACCATTCCTCGGGCCGTTTCCACCGGTTTACGGAGGAGTCCTATTTCCTGATCGGCCTCATGGACGGGAAGCGGACCCTCCAGGAGATCTGGGAGGCTGCCTGCATCAAGCTGGCGGACGACATGCCGACGCAGGACGAGGTGATCGGCCTGGTCTCCCAGTTGAACAGGGCGGACGCCCTGCAGTCCGACACGGCCCCCGACGTGGAAAACCTGAGCCGGCGAAGCCGCAAGGACCGTTCGTCCCGGTTCTGGAACGCCGTGCGCTCCCCCCTGGCCATTCGCATTCCCCTCCTGGACCCGGAGCGGCTTCTCGAACGGACGAAGGGAATCGTCGCTCCGCTGTTCACGACGCCGGCTTTCCTGGCCTGGCTCGCCGTCGTCATGGTCGGGGCCGTCCTTGCCTTCCTGCACTGGAGCGAGCTGACCTCCAACCTGGCCGACCGGGTCCTCGCCCTCGAAAACCTCCTGGTCTTCTGGCTGATCTATCCCCTCGTCAAGGCGCTCCACGAATTCGGCCATGCCTGGGCGGTGAAGCACTGGGGCGGCGAGGTCCACGAGATGGGGATCATCTTCCTCGTGTTCATGCCCATCCCCTACGTCGACGCCTCGGCGACCTCGGCCTTCCGGGAAAAGAGGCGACGGATCGTCGTCGGCGCCGCGGGCATCATGGTGGAGCTCCTGATCGCCGCCCTGGCCATGATCCTCTGGGTGAACACCGGCCCCGGGATTGTAAGGGCGGTGGCGTACAACACGATGGTCGTCGCCGGCGTCTCCACGCTTTTGTTCAACGGCAACCCCCTCCTGCGGTTCGACGCCTATTACGTCCTGTCGGACCTCCTGGAGATCCCCAACCTGGGGTCGCGCTCCAACCAGTACATCGGCTACCTGGTCCAGCGATACGCGATCCGGAACGACGAGGCCGAGTTCGCCCTGGCCGATGCCGGGGAGGGGCGGTGGCTCGTCCTCTACGGCGTGGCCTCGTTCTTCTACCGCGTTTTCATCACGCTGCAGATCGCCCTTTTCATCGCGGGCAAGTTCTTCTTTGTCGGCGTCGTGATCGCCATCTGGGCGATCGTCGGGCTGATGGTCGTCCCGGTCGTCCGGATCACCCGCACGGTCATGAACAACCGGGCGCTCTACCGGCGGCGGGGCCGGATCATCGGCCTGATCGCCGTTGCCGCGGTGGTTGTCGGCGTCCTTGTCGGGGCCGTCCGCCTGCCCTCCTTCACCGTCGCCGAGGGGGTGCTCTGGCCCGCGGAGCAGGCCCGGATCCACGCCCGGGTGGACGGCGAGGTCCGGGAGGTCCTGGCGAAGCCGGGTGCCCATGTGAAGAAGGGGGATCCGATCCTGCGGTGCGAGAACCCCGATCTCGTCTCCCGGGTGCACGCCCTCGAGGCGGAAATGCGGAGCTTCGGGGCCCGCCAGCGGATGGCCTTCGTCCAGGACCGGACGATGGAGCGGATGGTCCAGGAAGAGATCGCCCGCATTGCGAAGGAGCTGGCGGAGGCCAGGGAACAGTTGGCCTTCCTGGTCATCCGGAGCCCCATCGACGGGGAGATCATGCTCCCCCGGTCCGACGACATGCCCGGCCGCTTCCTCCGGCGCGGGGAGGCCGTCGGCTACGTGGTCGACTACTCCGGGGTGGCGGTCCGGATCGTCGTTCCCCAGTCGGAGGCGGACCGCGTCCGGACGGACGTGCGCGCCGTTCAGGCCCGGCCGGCGGAGAACGTCGCCCGCGTCATCCCCTCGGAGCTCGTTCGGGAAGTGCCGGCGGCGACGGGCGACCTGCCCAGCTTTGCCCTGTCCCTCAAGGGAGGCGGGGCCTTTGCCCTCGATCCGCGCGAGACGGATCGGCCGCGGGCCTTCGAGAAGCTCTTCCATTTCGAGGTGCGCCTGAAGGACACGACGGGGATCCGGATCGGGGAGCGGATCTACGTGCGGTTCGAGCATACACCGGAATCGCTGGCCGAGCGGGTGTTCCGTACGTTCCGGGGCGTATTCCTCAAGCGGTTTGAAACCTGAGGCGGCGGCAGCGGACCGGCCGTGACGGCGGCGCCGTGCGGCGGGAGAACGGAAGCATCCACCATGGGCAGGGACGTCAAGGATTGGCCGGTCGCGGACTACTTCCACCGTCCGGAGCGCCGGGAGCGGAGGAGGACGCTGCTCGACCGCGCCGCCTGGGACCTGGCGGGCCGCATCCTCGGTCCTGCGCGCGTTCGCGCGAGCGGCCTGAAGGAGATCGCGGAGCGGGTCGGCGGGCATGACCAGGCGATGCGGAGCCGGACGGACGCGGAGCTCCGGGAGCGGGCCCAGTCCCTGAAGATGCGGCTCCGCCGGGAGGGATTCCGGGACGACCTTGTCGCGGAGACGTTTGCGCTGATCCGCGAGGCCGATGCGAGAGTCCTGGGAATGCGACCCTTCGACTGCCAGGTGGCCGGCGGCTATGCCCTGCTCCAGGGATTCCTCGCCGAGATGGACACGGGGGAGGGCAAGACCCTCGTCGCGACCCTGCCGGCGGCCACGGTGGCCATGGCGGGCCTTCCGGTCCACGTGATCACGGTCAACGATTATCTCACCGCCCGGGACGCCGAGCGGATGGGGGAGGTGTACCGCTTCCTGGGCCTCTCGGTCGACTGCATCATCCACGACAAGACTCCCGCCCAGCGGCGCCGCGCCTACGGGTGCGACATCGTCTACTGCACCAACAAGGAGATTGTCTTCGACTACCTCCGGGACCGGATCGCCCTGGGCGACCGGATGGACCCGTACCGGCTGCACGCCGAGCACCTCTACGACCGGCGGGGGAAAAACAGCCGGCTCCTGCTCCGGGGCCTCCATTACGCCATCGTCGACGAGGCGGACAGTGTGCTGGTGGACGAGGCCCGGACGCCCCTCATCATCTCCAGGACGGAGACGTCGGAAGACATGCAGGCCGCCCTGCGGCAGGCCCTCGAGATCGCCGGCGGCATGGAGGAGGGACGGGATTATCGCATCCACTACGAGGCCGACGACGGGATGCGGACCCTCGCCATGACCGAGGCCGCGAAGGAATCGATCCACCGGGCCGCCGATTCGATGGGTACCCTGTGGAGAAGCTCCGTCCGGCGGGAGGAGCTGGTCATGAAGGCCCTCACCGCGCTGCACCTGTACCGCCGGGACGAGCAGTACATCGTCCGGGACGGCAAGGTCCAGATCATCGACGAATTCACGGGGCGGGTCATGCCGGACCGCTCCTGGGAAGGCGGGCTTCACCAGCTCATCGAGGCGAAGGAGGGATGCAGGATCACGGGACAGCGGGAGACCGTGGCGCGGATCAGCTACCAGCGTTTTTTCCGGCGTTATCTCAAGATCTCCGGAATGACCGGGACGGCGAATGAGGTGCGGCGGGAGCTGTGGTCCGTCTACGGCCTGCCCTTTGCCCGCATCCCGACGAACCGGCCCGTCCGGAGGCGCATCGAGCCCGACCGGATCTTTGCCACCCAGGACCTGAAGTGGCGGGCCGTGGCGGGCAGGATCCTGGAGCTCCATGCCGGTGAGCACCCCGTCCTCGTCGGGACGAGGACCGTCGCGGCATCGGAGCACCTGAGCCGCCTGCTGACGGAGGCGGGGCTGCCTCACCAGGTTCTCAACGCCAAGCAGGACAAGGAGGAGGCGGAGATCATCGCCCGGGCCGGAGAGCCGGGGCGCATCACCATCGCCACGAACATGGCGGGCCGCGGGACGGACATCCTTCTGGCGCCGGGGGTCGCCGAGCGGGGCGGCCTCTATGTCATCATGACGGAGCGCCACGAGGCGGGACGCATCGACCGGCAGCTGGCGGGGCGCTGCGGGAGGCAGGGCGATCCGGGGACCTGCGAGGCCTTCCTTTCGCTGGAGGATCCGCTGGTCAGCGAGGGGGCGCGGGCGGCGCTGGGCCGGCTGGGGGGGTGGTTGAGAAAACACGGATATGCTATAGGGGAAGCCGTCGGGAAGCTGGCGATCCGGCAGGCGCAGAAGAAGGTCGAGAAGGCCCATGCGGGCGTCCGGAAGCGGCTCCTGAAGTATGACGAAGAACGGGGAGACACCCTGTCGTTCTCCGGGAAAACGGAGTGAAGGCGTATTATGAAAAAAGTGTCCCCATGGGGATGGGCGGCGGCGGTCCTGGCCGCGGCGTGCCTGGGCCTCTTGGCCGGTACGGCGGCGGCGGCGGAGCTGAGGGGTATTCTCGAACCGAGCGAGGATATCGCGGTCAGCAGCCAGGTGCCCGGCATTATCGAGGAATTTGCGGTCGAGCGGGGGGACCGCATCACCAAGGGACAGGTTCTCGTGCGGCTGAAGGCGGGGGTGGAGAAGGCCCAGGCGGACCTGGCGCAGCAGCGCTACGAGTTCGCGAAGCGGAAGCTCGAGCGGAACAAGGACCTCTACCAGAAGCAGCTCATCTCGATCCACGAGAAGGACGAGATGGAGACGGAGCTGCGCATCATGGAGCTGCAGTACCAGGAAGCGACGGAGAAGTACAAGCTGCGCACCATCCTCAGTCCCGTCGACGGCGTCGTGGTGAAGCGGACCCTCAGTCCCGGCGAGTATGTCGGCGAGGGGGCCATCATGACCATCGCCCGCGTGGATCCGATCAACGTGGAGATCATCGCCCACGCCGGGCTGTACGGATCGATCCGGAAGGGCATGTCGGCGGAGGTGAGGCCGGAGAAGCCCGCGGGGAGCGTTTACCGCGGCAAGGTGGTCGTCGTCGATCCCGTGATCGACGCCGCCAGCGGAACCTTCGGCATCCGCGTGGAGCTGCCCAATCCGAAGCATGCCATTCCGGCGGGGTTGAATTGTCGCGTCAGAATATACGGCCGCTGAGACGACCCCGGAAAAAGCCCGGATGCTGTGTTGCGCGGCACCCCTCGTCGCTGCGGCGTACGGACAGAGTACGCCTCGCTCCTCGGGGCGTGCGCGCCTTGCCTGCGGGCTTTTTGCGGGGTCGTCTGATACAACTGGACGGGCTGCTGAAAAGGAGCCGTCTGCTGCGTTCCCCTTGTCCCTCGCCGTTCGACGTACGAAAAAGTACGACTCACGACTCGGGACTTCGGGCGCCTTGCATCCGACCATTTTTGAACAGCCCGGTGGCGACATCGGAAAAGGCCCGGATGCTTCGTTACGCTTCCCCCCTCGTCACTGCGGCGTACGAAAAAGTACGCCTCACTCCTTGGGAGTCGCGCGCCTTGCCTGCGAGCCTTTGCGACGTCGTCGACAAGGAGTTTCAGAGATTACGAAGATAGACTACTCACGGTTCGGGACTTCGGGCTCCTTGCATCCGACCATTTTTGAACAGCCCGGTGACGACCTCGGAACAGGCCCGTCTGCGGCGTTGCGCCGGATCATGATTTCTCATGGCAAGTGGTTATCAACTCGAACATTCATCGTGGTTCAGGCGAATGAAGGCCTCTCTCCGCAGGGCGGGAGCGACGGAGGTGCGGCCGATTCCCGTCGATTCCATCGTCGTGGACGAGCGGGTCAGGCTCAAGTGCCAGGTGCCGCTGTGCGACAGCTATGGACGGAACTTCACCTGTCCCCCGTTTCTTCCGCAGGTATCGGAGTTCCGGGAGATGCTGGCCCGTTTCGGGGGAGCCGTTCTCATCAAGATCTCCGCCGACGGACCCTTCGATCCGCCGGAGACGGTGTTCGTGCATGCCCGCAAACTGCACGGATTGATGAATCGTGCGGAGAGGACTGCTTTTCAGGAAGGCTTTCGTTTCGCTGCGGCGCTGATCGGAGGCTGCTGCCGACTGTGCGACGAATGCGCGGCGGTCCGGCCGGGGGAGCCCTGCCGCCATCCATTCCGGGCGAGGCCGTCCATGGAGGCCATGGGGATCGATGTCCTGGCCACCCTGGAAAAGGCCGGGCTGCCGGCGCGGTTTCCCGTCCGCGAGCGGGTCGACTGGACGGGGCTTCTTCTGTTCTGAAAACGGGCGGTTTCGTCCAAGCCACGAGGAGGAGAATCGTCATGGCCATTCTGAAGGAAGGGGGTATCCCCATCGGCAGGATGCTGTTCATCCCGCGGGAAGGAAACCTGAAAAAAGAGGATCTGGAGATCGAATCCAACGGCCAGTATTCGCTGATCGAGCGGCCCGACTGCTTTGTCATCAAGAACGGCGAATGCTGCCGGAGCATCCTTGTGAAGGTGTTCCGCAAAGACTAGGAGCCGGCACGGAACCCCGCCGGCATGCCTTCACAGGGAAAATAAAAAGCCCCGGATGAACCGGGGCCTTTATTTTCCTTCCAGAATGTCTATTCGGAGCAGCCTGCTCCGCCGGCGGTGCCTCAAGTGACCTTGGCCGTCTGATCGGCGGCCGGGTCTTTCAGGTTTTCAACGTTGAGGCCAAATGGCAGTGATGCCGCCTCTTCCCGGTCGGCGAAGATCAGCTCAGCAGCAATTCCCGCCGCATCGGTAATGATTTCACGGCAGTGGAGAGCGTGGTCCCTGCACAACCAGGCATCCTGCCACTTGGAAGTCAGGTCTCTACAGCAGGTATAGCCATACTTGTCCTTGAAGCGGTTGGGGATCTGATTGAAGAGGCGGTAAAGACCCGGTTTCCCGTAGAGTTCCTGGGTCGCCTTCTTCACCGCGTCCTTCGGGTCATCGCCAGAGGGAAGGTCGCTGCGACCGTGGACGCACCCGACCGCGATGACCGCTCCCGTGATGGCGCCGCACGTATCCCCGTACAGACCGACCCCGCCACCGAACCCGGTGGCGACTCTTTTCGCTTCCGGAGGCAGACCCGTGTCAATGAGGGTCAGGACCGCCTCGGCGACGCATTCCGCACAATTGTAGCCCAGTGTGAAGTTTTTGCGGGCTCTTTGGCGAATCGCCTCTATTTTTTCTTCTCTTGTCATCGGTATCCACCCTTTCCCCGGCCGCCGGAGAGCGTCCGCCGGCCTATTTCAGGCTGCTCAGGATGTCCCGGGCGATGATGACCCTCTGGATCTGGTTGGTTCCCTCGTAGATCGAGGTGATCCGGACGTCCCGGGCAAAGCGCTCTATCGGGAATTCCCGGGTGTAGCCGTATCCGCCCAGGATCTGAAGGGCGTTATAGCAGGCCCGCTCCGCCGCTTCCGTGGCGTAGTACTTGGCCATGGATGCCTGGCGGGCGAAGAACCGGCCGTTCTCCTTCTGGAAGGCCGCGTTCATCAGGAGGAGCCGCGCCGCTTCGAGCTCCGTATAGGACTCGGCGATCATCCACTGGATGGCCTGGAAATTCGAAATGGGCTGGTCGAATTGCCGGCGCTCCAAGGCATACTTGGCGGCATATTCAATGGCTGCCTGGCCGATCCCAAGGCCCAACGAGCCGATGCCGATCCGGCCGCCGGCGAGTTCGCCAACGGCGGTCCGGAAGCCGTCGTTGGGTTTGCCCATCATGGCATCCTTGGGGACACGACAGTCTTCGAAGATCAGTTCGTTCGTGATGGAGGCGTGCTGGCCCATCTTGTGCTCGGCCCGGCCCACGGTGAATCCCTTGATGCCGTTTTCGAT
>CAZXMK010000106.1:1340-9367 GCA_964641935.1 uncultured Syntrophaceae bacterium | reverse complement strand
GTCTTGTCGGGATAGGTGAAGGCGTTGATGAAGGTCTGCAGCGAGCCCTTCATCAGCTCGTTGAAGGCGTCCTTCACGGGATAGGTCCGCGAGCCCGCCAGGACGGAGTGCTCCAGGATGTGGGGAAGGCCCGTCGAATCGGCAGGTGGTGTCGGGAACGCCACGGCGAAGAGGTTTTCCCGGTCCCGGCTGTGGAGGTGGAGGACCCGGGCCCCCGTTTTCTCGTGCTCCAACAGGTAGGCGGTGACGCGGATATCTTCGACAGGCTCCACCCTGAGAACCCGAAATCCTTTGTAAACGGCGCCGATCGCAAGAACCGGCGCGGGGCTGCTGTTTTGATCGGACATGGCTTGCCTCCCGAATGGCGTGTATTTCACGAAGGTTCTCTATAGCCTACCTCCGGATGCGGTGCAACGGCCGGAAAAAATCTCTTGACAGGGAAAAGGGGAGAGGGTATCCAACCAAACAGTTAGACCAACCGGTTGGTTTTAACATTTGGTTGGTTGATGGGTTTCAGGCCATTCGACGGAGGTGAATCATGGAGGAAGCGACCCGCAGCGACAAGTCGGGAGACACGGTGGAGCGGATCCTGCGCGCCGCCGCCGAAGTCTTCGCTGAATCGGGATTCCCCGGGGCCCGGGTCGACGAGATCGCCCGGCGCGCCGGCGTCAACAAGGCCATGCTGTATTATCACGTGGGCGACAAGAAGGACCTCTACGAGGCGGTCATCCGGAGCATCATCGTCGAGACGGCGGCCCGTCTCGAGGAGGAGATCCGGCAGGCCCAAAACCCGGAAGAAAAGATGCGGATCTACATGCGCCGGTTTGCCGACACCCTGGACCGGAATCCCCTCATGCCGCCCATCATGATGCGGGAACTCGCGTCGGGCGGGAATACGCTGCCCCAGTCGGCGCTGGAGGGCGTGGCCCGGGTGATATTGCTCATCGGCGGCATTCTGGACGAAGGGGTCGCGAAGGGCGCCTTCCGGCCCATCAACCCCTTTCTCGTCCACATGATGGTGGCGGGGGCCTTTATTGTCTACAAGGTGGCGGCGCCGGTCCGGGAGCGGGCGGAATTCATCCCCGAGGAAGTCCGCCGGATGCCGCCGGAGATTTCCGGCTCCGTTCTCGGAGACGTCGAGGAAATGGTTTTGAGGGCCATCAGGAAATAAGGAGGGCGTACCATGAGAAGAGAATCGATCCTTTTGTCCACGATCCTGTCCGGGCTGCTCCTGCTTTCGGGAGGCCCGTCCTGCCTTGCGGCGGAGAAGATGACGCTTCAGGAGAGCATCGACATCGCTCTCAAGCAGAGCCTGGTCGTCCATTCGGCCCGGGAGGGCGTCGCCGGTGCCCGGGCCCAGGAGCGGGAGGCCTTCACGGGATTCCTGCCGAAGTTCTCGACGTCTTACGGCTACACCCGCCTCAACGAGGAGCCCGGCATGACCGTCACCGGCCTCGGCTCCTTCACGACCGGAACCCGGGACAACTACACCTGGGCCACGGAGGTCCGGCAGCCCCTCTTCGCCGGCGGCGGGATCGTGGCGAACTGGCGCGCCGGGAGGCTCGGCGCGGAGATTGCCCGCTCGGACGAACAGGCCGCCGTCAACGACCTCGTCCTGGACGTCAAGACGGCCTACTTCAACGTCCTCAAGGCGCAGCGCCTCGTGGAAGCGGCCCGGCAGGCGGTGGAGCTGCTGCAGGCCCACCGAAACATGGCAAAGGACTTCTTCGACGTGGGCATGGTTCCCAAGAACGACGTCCTCCGGGCCGAGGTGGAGCTGGCCAACGGGACGTACAACCTGACGAAGGTGGAGAACGCCCTCGAGATGACCCGGGCGAGCTTCAACACCGTCCTGCGCCGGGACGTCAACGAACCGGTCGTCCTGGAGGATATTCCGGATCTCCGGCCCGTCGACGGGTCCCTGGCGGATATCCGGAAGCAGGCCCTGGAAAGACGTCCCGAAATCAAGTCCTACGCCATGAAGACCGAGCAGGCCGACCGGTACGTGGACGCGGCCCGGAGCGAGTTCTTTCCCACCATCAGTGCCGTCGGCCACTACGAGCGCTACGGCGACACCCCGGGGGTGTCCGGAAGCCCCTACCAGGACGCCGAGAGCTGGTATGTCGGGGGGATGCTGAGCTGGAACTTCTGGGAATGGGGCCGCACGAAGTACCGGGTGGATGCCGTGAAGAGCCGCCGGAATCAGGCGCAGAACGCCCTGGAGGGCCTGAAGGACCAGGTGACCCTGGAGGTCAAGAACGCCTGGCTCCAGCTCGAGGAGGCGCGCAAGCAGGTGGGGGTGACGAAGAAGGCCATCGAGCAGGCGGAGGAGAACTTCCGCATGAGCCAGGAGCGCTATCGCGAACAGGTCGGAACGGCCACGGAGGTCCTGGATGCCCAGACGCTTCTGACCCGGTCCCGGTCCGACCATGCCGGCGCCCTGGCGGATTACCACATCAGCCTGGCCCGGCTGGAACGGGCCACGGGCCGCCGGTAGGCGGGGAGCGGCGTCATGAAAAAGAAACGGATCGTAATCGCGGTTTTCCTGGTCCTCCTGGTGGGCGTGGGCGCCCTGGTCTACTGGGGCCAGTGGAGAAACCAGCGGCAGGAGCTTTCCTATTCGGGAACCATCGAGGCCACGAACGCAAACCTGGCATTCCAGGCCCCCGGGCGGATCGTAGGGGTCGCCGTGAAGGAAGGGGAGGCCGTGGCGAAGGACCAGGTCCTGGCGGAGCTGGATCCTTCGGAGCTGAAGGCCCGTCAGGACCAGGCGAAGGCGAACCTGGAGCGAGCCCGGCGGGTCCAGGAGCAGGCCGGGACGATGCAGAGCCTCTACCGGGAGACCCTGCCCGCGGACGTGCTCCGTGCCGAGGCGAACCTCAAGGCCATCCGGAGTACCGCGGAGGACAGCCGGAAGAACGCCGCCCGGTACGAGCAGCTCTTTTCCCGGGGGGTCGTGACGGAGAAGGAGCGGGACACCGTCCGGCTCCGGGCCGACACCGACCGGGAGCGGCTGGCCGAGGCCGAGGCGGTCCTCGTCCAGGCCAAGTCGAACCTGAGGAAAATCGAGGCGTCGAAAAAGGACCTGGAGAGCGCCCGCTCCGCCGCGGAGGCCGCCCGGGCGACCCTGGACCAGGCCGTGATCCAGTCGGGCTACGCGAAACTCTCCGCTCCCTTCGCGGGGATCGTCACCAGCCGGAACGTCGAGCCCGGCGAGGTCGTGACGGCGGGGCGGGAGGTCCTGACGGTCACCGACCTCACCACGGTGGACCTGAAGATCTTCGTCGGCGAGACGGAGATCGGCAAGGTCAAGCCGGGCCAGAGGGTGGAGGTCAGGGTGGACACCTTCCCGAAGAAGGTATTCGAGGGCCGGGTGACCTTCATTTCCCCCGAGGGGGAGTTCACGCCCAAGATCATCCAGACGAAGAAGGAGCGGGTGAAGCTGGTCTACCTGGTGAAGGTGAGCGTGCCGAACCCGGGCCTGGAGCTGAAATCGGGCATGCCGGCGGACGCCTGGCTGAAGTGAGGAGCGACGTGGCGCCCTTTGTCTCCGTGGAGAACGTGTCCATGCGGTTCGGCGCCGTCGAGGCCGTCCGGGAGGTGTCCCTCGGCGTGGAGGAGGGTACCCTCTTCGGCCTGGTGGGCTCCGACGGGGCGGGAAAATCGACCCTGCTGCGCATGGCCGCCACCATGATCGCGCCCCTGGCCGGGCGGATCACCGTCGGCGGATTCGACGTCGTGAAGGACCGGAAGAAGGTGAAGCCCCTCATCGGCTATATGCCCCAGCGCTTCGGCCTCTACGCGGACCTGACGGTGGACGAGAACCTGCGCTTCTTCATGGACGTCTTCAACATTCCCCGGGCGGAGCGGATCCGCCGCCGGGAGAAGTACCTCGGGTTCTCCAACCTCCTTCCCTTCGCCGACCGCCCGGCGGGAAACCTCTCCGGCGGGATGAAGCAGAAGCTGGGGCTGGCCTGCGTGCTGGTCCACGAGCCCCGGGTCCTGATCCTCGACGAGCCGACCAACGGCGTCGATCCCGTCTCGCGGCAGGAATTCTGGGACATCCTGAAGCAGATGCGCCAGGAGGGCATGACGATCCTGGTCTCGACGGCCTACCTGGACGAAGGGGAGAAGTGCGACCGCTTGGCCCTGATGCACAAGGCGGGCCTGATCGAGACGGCCGCCCCGGCGGACGTCCGGGCGGACTTCCCCTCCCTGGAGGAGGCCATGATCGCCCGGATCCGGGACGTTGACGAGGAACTGGCCCATGAAGCCTTTCAGCGGTGACGCCATCGCGGTCCAGGAACTGGAGAAGCGCTTCGGCGACTTCGTCGCGGTGAACCGGATCACCTTTTCGGTGAAGCGGGGCGAGATCTTCGGCTTCCTCGGCTCCAACGGCTCGGGCAAGTCCACGACGATCCGCATGCTCTGCGGCATCCTCAGCCCCACCTCGGGCCGGGGGGAGGTGGCGGGGATCGACATCTTCCGGGAGCCCGAGCGGGTCAAGAGCGTGATCGGCTACATGTCCCAGAAGTTCTCGCTATACGAGGACCTGACGCCTGCGGAGAACCTCCGCTTCTACTTAGGGATCTACGCCGTTCCGCCGGATCTCTGGCGGGAGCGGACCCGCTGGGTCCTCTCCATGGCGCGGCTGGAGGCGGTGAAGGACCGCCCCACGGGGGACCTGCCGCAAGGCTGGAAGCAGCGGCTGGCCCTGGGGTGCGCCCTCCTGCACCGGCCGGAGATCCTGTTTCTCGACGAACCGACGTCCGGGGTCGATCCGGTGACGCGCCGCCACTTCTGGGACTTCATCCGGCAACTGGCGGACGAGGGCATCACGGTGTTCGTCACGACCCACTACATGGACGAGGCGAAAAACTGCGAGCGCCTGGTCCTCATCGACCAGGGCGCCATCGTGGCGCAGGGGAGTCCCGGGGAGATCGTCGGCATGGCCTGCCCGGACCGGGAGGATGCGGACCTCAATGACGCCTTCATCAGCCTGATGGCCCGGAAGCCCTGCTGATGAGAACGAAAGAAAGAAAGGAGGATCGAGGCATGACGAGGGGATGGCTGCTTTTACTGGTTTTGGCTGCTGCGGTGATTCTGGTTCCGGCGGTTCAGGCTGCGCCTGGTGACTACCGGGCGGGGTCGGGCCGCGGGAGTGCCGGGCCGATTCTGACCGATTCAAACCAGGCAATGCCGGCGGACGGCCGGGCGGGGGCGGGCCGGATCGGGGGAATCGGGCCGGTCTTCACCGATCCGAACCAGCCGGTTGAAGTGGCGGCGGGAGACACCTTCCGCATCGTCCTCGACTCCAACCGGACGACGGGCTACGCGTGGCAGCTCGCGGGGACGCCCGACGAGGCCGTTGTGAAGAAGGTCCACAACCGCTACCGGGCGCCGAGGGTGAAGCGTCCCGGCGCCGGCGGACAGGAAGTCTGGCGGTTCCAGGCCGTGAAGCCGGGAACGGCGGAGATCCGGATGGTGTACGTCCGCTCCTGGGAAAATGGCGTCGAGCCGGCCCGGACGGCCGTCTTCAAGGTCAACGTGAAGTGAAGCTGCTGAGCAAAGAACCGCGAGGTTGCGCGGTCCCGTCGCCCGCCGGTTCCCCGGTCCCATCCGCCATGAAACGGCAGGGGGAAGCGCGCAGCCGTCGCCCCGTTTCAACGTTCGGAAAAGCAGACGCCTGAGGAACGAGCATGAACCCCGTCCGCGTCCAGGCCATTATCCGCAAGGAGTTCTATCACCTGATCCGGGACTACCGGAGCCTCTACCTGGCCTTCGCGATCCCGCTTCTTCTGATCCTCCTGTTCGGCTACGCCCTGAGCCTCGACGTGGACAACATCGAGACGGTGGTGGTGGACCAGGACCGGACCGACCTGAGCCGGGACTTCATCCGGCGCCTCGACGCCTCGTCCTATTTTCACGTGAAGGCCCACCTGGCGGATACACGCCTTGTCGCCGACTGGCTCGACCGGGACCGGGCGACCGTGGCGGTCGTGATTCCCCCGGACTGGACGGAAAAGCTCCGGAGCGACCGGGATGCGCCGTTGCAGATCCTCCTGGACGGCAGCGACCCGAACTTCGCCAACATCGCCCGGGGCTATGTCAACGCCTTCGTCGAGCAGTACAACAGCAAACTCCTGGCGGATTTCCTGAGCCGCCAGGGCGTCGAGCCGATCCGGGCCCCCGTGGAGGGGCGCATCCGGATCTGGTTCAACGAGGACCTGGAAAGCCGGAACTTCATCGTCCCCGGAATCATCGCCCTCATCATCATGATCGTCGGGGCGATCCTGACCTCCCTGGTCATCGCCCGGGAGTACGAGAACGGGACCATGGAGACGCTGAAATCCCTCCCCGTTACGGGGATGGAGCTCCTGGTGGGCAAGGCGGTGCCCTACTTCTTCATCGGCCTGATCGACGTGCTGATCGCCGTCTTCATGGGCCAGGTCCTCTTCGGCATCGTCATGAAGGCGAGTTTCTGGGTCATGATCCTGGCCTCGTCGCTATACCTGGCGGTGGCCCTGGCCCTGGGGCTCCTCATCTCCACGGTCACCAAGAACCAGCTCGTGGCCAACCAGGGGGCGATCCTCCTCACCTATCTGCCGTCGCTGTTGCTGTCGAACTTCGTCTTCCCCATCGCCAACATGCCGAAGGCCCTCCAGCTCCTGACGTACATCGTGCCGGCGAACTACTACATCGAGATCCTGAGCGGCATCTACCTGAAAAACCTGGGGCTGGCCCAGATGTGGACGAACTTCATCGTCTTAGGGATCATGTTCCTGGTCCTGGCGACGATCAGCGGCGTGCTCCTGAAAAAGGAGGGCCTGTAGGATGAACCGGCTCCGCATCCGCGAACTCGTCCGCAAGGAGTTCCTCAGCCTCTTCCGGGACCCGAAGAACAGGCGCATCCTCGTCATTGCGCCCATCATCCAGATCCTCGTCTTCGGCTACGTGGTGAACTACGACATCCGCCACATCCGCGTTGCCTGGCTGGACCAGGCGCAGACCCGGGAGAGCCGCCTCCTGGCGGAGAACTTCCAGGGGAACGGAATCTTCGACATCACCCACCCCGTTCGCGATACCCGGGCGCTGGAAGACCTTCTCCTCAAGGGGAAGGTGGACCTGGCGGTCAAGGTGGCCCCGGACATGAGCCGGCAGATCCGCCGGGGCGAGACATCGGAGGTCCAGATCCTGGCCGACGGCACCATGAGCAACATGGCCTCAGTCCGGATCGCCTACACCATGACCGTCCTGGACCGGTACAACCGGACCCTGATCCGGGAGCTCAACCCGATGCAGATGGACTATGCCCGGGTGGACGCCCGGATCCGCACCTGGTACAACGCGAACCTGGACAGCCCCCACTTCTTCGTTCCGGGGATCGTCGCCTTCATCGTGATGCTGATCTCGCTGCTCCTCACCTCCATCGCCATCATCAAGGAAAAGGAGGCCGGCACGATGGAGCAGCTCATCGTCACGCCGCTCAAGCCGGTGGAGCTGATCATCGGCAAAACGATCCCCTACATCGTCATCTCCCTGGCCCAGATGCTCGTGGTGACGGTCCTGGCGGTGTTCTGGTTCGAGATCCCCATGGAGGGCTCGATCGGCCTCCTGGCCGTGGCCACCTGCCTCTTTCTCCTGTCCACCCTCGGCATGGGCCTCTTCATCTCCACGGTGTCCTCGACGCAGCAGCAGGCCATGATGGCGACCTTCTTCGTCATCCTGCCCATCTTCCTGCTCTCGGGATTCGTCTTTCCCATCTCCAACATGCCCGAGCCGGTCCAGTGGCTGACCTTCCTGAACCCGCTGCGCTATTTCCTGGTCATCATCCGGGGGATCTTCCTGAAGGGCGTGGGCCTGGGCGTCCTCTGGCCCCAGTTTCTGGCCCTCGTCATCCTGGGAACCGCCGTCTTCGCCGGAGCGACGGTGCGGTTCCGGAAGCGGCTGGACTAGGAACCGTCACACCACCGAACGGCAAAATCACCCGGTCATTCTCCATCATTCGGGTACGGGCATCCGTGTTC
>CAZXMK010000106.1:0-1330 GCA_964641935.1 uncultured Syntrophaceae bacterium | reverse complement strand
GCTGGCCGGGACGATCCGGACGTCCTTCCGGACGGTGGCGGAGCGGTTTGGCCTGACAAAGGAGAATGCGGCCCGGCATCCCTCCAACTGCGAGGAGGACTGGGTCCGGAAAGACATGGAACGGGGTGTCGTGTAGTACGCCCTGGAGATCGGGGACCGCATCACCGGGTGCGTCGCCCTCGAGCGGGCCGACGAGGGAGGCTGCTACCTGGAGCGCCTGTCGGTATTGCCGGAACACCGGCGGCAGGGGCTGGGCAAGGCGCTGGTGGAGCATGTCTTTGCCGAGGCCCGACATCTCGGCCTCCGCCGCGCGGGCATCGCCATGATCGCGGAGCAGGAAGAGCTCAAGGCGTGGTATAAGGGGCTCGGCTTCGTTGAGGGGGACACGAAGGGATATCCCCACCTGCCGTTTCGCGTGACCTTCCTATCCTGCACACTCACGGGGCTGGAATGACGTCTGCATCTCGCCGTCGGTGAAGCGAAAACCGAAAAAATGAGGATACGGA
The DNA here is from genome assembly GCA_964641935.1 of uncultured Syntrophaceae bacterium. Lineage (GTDB taxonomy): Bacteria > Desulfobacterota > Syntrophia > Syntrophales > PHBD01 > PHBD01. The sequence continues at coordinate 824 of CAZXMK010000106.1, read as the reverse complement.
ATCGGTTGCCGTGCCTGCGTGACGGAGATGGGACGCACACGTTTTTCAATTTGACACGATGGATTCCCCGGTGCAGGCTGTCGCCTTGACAGGGCCGGCTGCATGATTCGTTGCCGGCGGCGAACGATAAAAGGGCGGAGTGGACGATGAAGAACGGCAAGATCGAACGGGATGCGGCGGCGGCCGAGGGGATGCTCCGCGGGCTTCGTGCCGAGCTGTATCCTCTGTTCCGGCAGTGGGGACGGCCGGAATGCCTGTTTTCCCCAAGCGCCACGAAGGCCGCCTTTGTGGTCATCGACATGCAGAACTTCTCCTGCGCCCCCGTGTCCCATGAGGCCATGCCGCGGATCGGCCTGGTAATCGAGCGGATCAACCGGCTCGCCGGTTTCTGCCGCAAGGCGGGTGTACCCGTGATCTGGGTGCGGCAGAACATCACGGAGACCCCGGGCAGGCACGACGGAGGCCTGTATCCGGCCTTCCACGACGAGAAGCACTGGAAGAACGAGGCCAACATGGGCCCGGGAACGGAGATCTTCCCGGAGGTGCATTTCGATCCCGCCCGCGATCACGTCGTGTTCAAGAACCGCTACAGCGCCTTCCTGTCCAGGCCGCCGGAGTTGAAGGATATGTTGGACGCCCTGAAGCGGACGCAGCTGATCGTGGCCGGAGTCGCCGCCAACGTCTGCGTCGAATCGACGGTCCGGGACGCCATGCAGATGGATTACGAGGTGATCCTGGTTGCGGACGGCACGACCGCCACGTCGGACGCTCTCATGGAGAACGCCCTCAGGAACACGATGCTGTTCTTCGGAGACGTCCGGACG
>CAZXMK010000105.1:2186-9404 GCA_964641935.1 uncultured Syntrophaceae bacterium | reverse complement strand
TCGAATGGCGAAGGATGAGGGAAACGCCGCAGACGGGTATTTTTCAACAGCCCGTCCGGAAACGTTTCCGCGACGGCGGCCGCCCCCGTGGCAGCCACCGCGCCCCGATGAGAAGTGAAAGAGAAAGAGGACGTGGATTTGCGGTCCACCCCTTTTGGCATTTTGGGTAGTGTCAGGAGATGGTCCGCTTCACCTCTTCGAGCGTTCCCTCGACGAGGCTGCGGATTTCCCGGAGGCGGTCCTCCGTCGCCGCCTCGAAGCGCAGGACGAGAACCGGCTGGGTGTTGGAGGCGCGGATCAGGCCCCAGCCGTCGGGGAAAGGGATGCGCACGCCGTCGATGTCGATGATCTTGTGCGTCCTGGCGAAACGGGCCTTTACCTCCTCGACGACCCGGAACTTCAATTCGTCCGGACAGTCCACGCGGATCTCCGGCGTGGTGAAGGTTTTTGGAACGTCCGCCAGGAGGGCGCTCAGGGTGACATCGGAAGAGGATACGATTTCCAGAAGGCGGACCGCCGCGTAGATCGCGTCGTCATACCCGAAGTATCGGTCTGCAAAAAACAGGTGGCCGCTCATCTCCCCGGCCAGGACGGCGTCTTCTTCCTTCATTTTCCCCTTGATCAGGGAGTGGCCGGCCTTCCACATGATGGGCCGTCCGCCGTGCCGGGCGATGTCGTCGTAAAGGTTCTGGGAGCACTTCACCTCGCCGATGATCGCCGCGCCGGGACGCTCCTTGAGGATGAACCGGGAAAACAGGAGCAGGAGCTCGTCGCCCCAGAGAATGCGCCCCTCGTCGGTGACGGCCCCGATGCGGTCGGCGTCCCCGTCGAAGGCGATGCCGAGATCGGCTCCTTCCTTCTTTACAAGGGCGATCAGGTCCTTCAGGTTTTCCGGCACCGTCGGATCGGGAAAGTGGTTCGGGAACCGCCCGTCGGGCTCGCAGTAGATATCCGTGACACGGCAGCCCAGGCGCCGGAACAGGGGCAGGACGAAGAGGCCGCCGACCCCGTTTCCCCCGTCGACGACGACGGAAATGCCCTTCCGGACCGCCACGTTCCCGGCCAGAAGGTCCTCGTAAGCACCCGAGACGTCCTGAGCCGTCATGCGGCCCTCACCCCTTTCATAGCGGCCCTTCTCCATGATCCGGCGGAGTTCCTGGATGTCGTCGCCGTAGATCGTGTCGGGACCGATGCAGATCTTGAAACCATTGAATTCCGGGGGGTTGTGGCTTCCTGTGACCATCACGCCGCCGTCCGTTTCCAGGTGGCGGATGGAGTAATAGAGGACGGGCGTCGCGCACATGCCCACGTCGATGACGTCGATGCCGGTGCTCCGGAGACCCCGGGCCATCTCCCCGGCGTAGGATTCGGAGCTGAGCCGGCAATCCCGGCCCAGGGTCATGGTCCGGACCCCCCGCTGCCGGGCGTAGGTCCCGATGGCCTGTCCGAGTTCCCGGACGAAAGCGGGATTCAGGTCCCTGTCCACCAGGCCCCTGACGTCGTATTCCCGGAAAATCTCTGGGTTCATGATGGCCTCCTCGCTGAATCGGCGGTTTATGGAAGGCGGCCTCCCCGGCAAGCTGTGGGGAAGCACGTGAAGTACATTGAAAGTACGGCGTTCTATGTTAAAAAGTGCGGCCCTGTCAAGAAGGATTTGAGGGCCGATTGGCCTTGACAACGGCAGGTGAATCCATTAGCGTAGCGCCCCTAAACGGTACCTGTTGGAGTGCATCATGATCGGTGTTCTGATTACAACCCATGGCGACCTCGGCAAGGAGTTGATCAAGGCCGCGGAAATGATCAAAGGTCCCATGAAGGGCGTCCTCCATATCCCCATCGACCAGAGCAAGGGCGTCGAAGAGATCAAGAAGGAAATCAGCACAGCCATCAAGAAGCTCGACCAGGGAAAGGGCGTTCTGATCATGACGGACCTCTTCGGCGGGACGCCTTCCAACATCTCCCTTTCCTTCATGAAGGACGGGAAGGTCGAGGTCGTCACCGGCGTCAATCTCCCCATGATGCTGAAGCTTGCCGATGTCCGCAGCACCATGAGCCTGAAGGACTTCTCCTGTTTCATCAAGGATTACGGAAGGAACAACATCTCCCTGGCCAGCGAGATCCTCAACAGGAAGGTCGGCACATGACGGGTTCCCGGACATGGACATTGCCCTGGTGAGAATCGACAACCGTCTGGTCCACGGCCAGATCATCGAGGCATGGATTCCCTATGCCAGGGCCAACTGCATCATCGTTGTCGACGACCACGTGGCGAATGACTTTTTCCGGGAGACCGTCATCAAGATGTCCGTCCCCCGGGAAATCGAAACCCTGATCAGCAGCGTCGACGAATTTCCATCGAACATCCGGAACATCGAGAGCAAAGGCCGCAAGGCCATCATCCTCTTCTCATCCATGAAGGATGCCCTGCGGGCGTATCGGGGCGGATTTCACTTCGACCGCCTGAACATAGGGAACATCCACAACGAGGAGTGCATCCAGCAGTGCGCTCCCTCGGTCCTGCTGGGGGAAGAGGACATCAGCGCCATCCGGGAGCTGGTAAAGGCGGGCGTTCACGTGGACGTCCGCCGCGTCCCGCGTGAAAAACCCGTCGACATCCGGGACGTCCTCGGCGACGAGGACTGATAACGCTGTCCCTGCCTCCCCGCGAAAACCCGCCGGAGGGACCCGTGCACTGGAAAATCCTTCTCATTGCCGCAGCCGGCGGATTGATGTGCCTGGACCGGATCGTTTTCCAGGCCATGATCTCCCGCCCTGTCGTGGCGGGGACGCTCACGGGCTGGATACTGGGCGACCCGGCGACGGGGCTGCTCGTGGGGGCCATGATCGAGCTGTTCTGGATCGACCATCTGCCCATCGGGACCTACATTCCCCCCAACGAAACCATCGTGACCGTTCTTGCCGTTTCCGCCGCGGCCCTGAACAACCCGGGTCTGTCCGGGAACGTACCCAGGGAGGCCGTTACCCTTTCTCTTCTTCTGTTTCTGCCCGTTGCCTACCTCGCCCAGAAAGGGGAGCAGGTCCTCGTCATGCTGAACGAGCGCCTGGCTCGGCAGGCCGTTGCGGCCGGGGAAAAAGGCGACCTCGGGGCCGTCTCCCGGCTTCACTGGCGGGCGATCGGCCGCTACTGGCTGTCGTCGGCGGGGCTCCTGGCCGTCCTCCTGGCCGTGGGCGTCCCCCTGATGGGCTGGCTTCTGGCGCATCTTTCCCATTCGGTTCACATGGCACTGCAGCTTACGTATTTCATCTTTCCCGTCGTGGGGATCGCCGCCGCCCTGAAGGCCTTTTCCCAGAAAAGGGCGCTGCACGTGTTCTGCGGCGTGTACCTGGCGGCCGTTGTCTTCCTTGAGCTGTTCCAGGGACCATGACGAGGAGTCCCGGATGAGCCCCTCCATTGAAATTTCACCGGTGACGGAAGCGGACGTGGAGGAGATCCTGGCCATCGAGCAGGCCTCCTTTCCGACCCCCTGGTCCCGGGAGCTGTTCCTGCGGGAGCTGGACCTGGCCATCTCCAGGAGCCTTTTGGCGCGGGGGACGGATAGGCTGGAAACGTCCGTTTACGGGTACATGTTCCTCTGGTTTGTGGCCGGAGAGGGCCAGCTGCAGCGAATCGCCGTCCGGCAGGACCTCCGGCGCGCCGGCATCGCCGACCGGCTGATGAAGGGAATGCTGGATCTGTGCGCCCGGGAGGATGTGACACGCATCGTTCTGGAGGTGCGCAGAAGCAACACGGCGGCCATCGGGCTGTACCGGAAATGGGGATTTCTGCGTACCGGCACCCGGCGCGGCTATTACCCCGAAACCGGCGAAGACGCGGTGCTCATGGAGTGGAACGCATCATGACGAGGGCCCGGGCCGGATTTGTCGTTGCAATTGCCGGCTTCCTGTGAGAAAAAAGACTGGACCATTCAAGCATTCAGGATCGTTCAGGAATTGAATTGGGAATCATGACGGACCAGACGCCGCAGGGAATCGAGCGAAATGTCGAGGGGGTGGTGCTGTCGAACCGCGAGACGGCACCCGGCCATTTTCACATGGTCCTGGGGCTCCCGGTTCCTATCGCCGATCCCGTTCCCGGCCAGTTCGTCATGGTACGGATGCCCGACCGGTCGGATCCCCTCCTGGCCCGGCCTCTCGGAATCTACGGCTTTAAGCGGCAGGGAGGGGAGGCCCGCCTGGAGCTTCTCTACCGGGTGGCCGGAAAGGGTACGGCCCTGCTCTCGGGCCTCCCGACGGGCCGGGTGCTGCAGGTCCTGGGACCCCTGGGCCGCGGCTTCCGCATTACCCCGGAACTCCGGACAGTCGTGCTTGTATCGGGCGGAATCGGCATTGCCCCCCTGACCTTCCTGGCGGAGCATTACCGGGGACTCCCGGCCGGGTCGGGAAGGGAGATCATCTGTTACGCCGGCGCCCGCTGCTCCGACGCCCTCGTCGGGCTGGAGCGGATGGAGGCGCTGTGCTCGCGCGTGGTCGTCACCACGGACGACGGCACCTGCGGTTCCTGCGGCATTGTGACGGACCCCCTCGGCCTGGATCTGCCCTCGTTCCGTCCCGAAGAGGCGGCTCTCTACGCCTGCGGTCCCCGGCCGATGCTGTCGTGCCTGGCGGACATGCTCCGGGAGACGCCTCTTCCATGCCAAGTCTCCGTGGAGGAGCGCATGGCCTGCGGACTCGGGGCCTGCCTGGGCTGCGCCGTCGCCGTCCGCGGCCGGGACAACGCTTTATCGTATGTGCGGGTCTGCAGGGAAGGCCCGGTTTTCGACATCCATGAACTCGACTGGCAATAATCCCCCGTCGCTCGCCGTTTCGATCGGCGGCCTGAACCTGAAAAACCCGGTCATGCCCGCGTCGGGCACCTTCGGGTACGGGGAGGAGTATGCCCCGTTCATGGACCTGAACCGCCTGGGAGCCGTCGTAACCAAGGGCATTTCCCTTTGGCCCCGGGCCGGCAACCCGCCGCCCCGGATCATGGAGACGCCCGCGGGGATGCTCAACGCTGTGGGCCTGCAGAACGTGGGCGTCCGGGCCTTCGTCGCGGAGAAGCTTCCCTATCTCCGTCAGTTCGACGTCCCGGTCATCGTCAACATCTTCGGGGAGGCCGTCGACGAATACGCCGCCGTGGCAGAGGCCCTGAGCCGGGCCGGTGGCGTTCACGCCCTGGAGGTGAACATATCCTGCCCCAACGTGAAGAAGGGCGGGATCGCCTTCGGTGCGCGGCCGGAGTCGGCGGCGGAGGTGACGGCGGCGGTCAGGGGAAGCACGGACCTGCCGGTGATCGTGAAGCTCACCCCCAATGTCACGGACATCGTCGAGATCGCCCTCGCCGCCGAATCCGCCGGAGCCCATGCCCTTTCGCTCATCAACACCCTCCTGGGCATGTCTGTGGACGTGGAGCGGCGTGTTCCCCATCTCGCCAACGTCACCGGCGGGCTTTCCGGACCGGCCGTGCGGCCCGTGGCGGTGCGCATGGTCTGGCAGGTCGCCGGCCGCGTGAAGCTCCCCGTCATCGGGGTCGGCGGCATCGTCGATGCGGCCGGCGCCCTGGAATTCCTGATCGCCGGGGCCTCGGCCGTCCAGGTGGGTACGGGACAGTTCATGAACCCGCGGACGGCCCTCGACGTCATCGAGGGGATCGAGGCCTACCTTGTGCGGCACGGCATGAGGGATGTCCGGGAACTGGTCGGCTCGCTCGCGTGCAACACCGTACGGTAAGGAGAACGTCATGAAGAAAGTGATCCTCTTGGTTGCAGTCCTGCTCCTGGCAGCCCTGCCGGCGTTCGCCGCCTCCTCCGCCATTACCGAGGCGGAGGGCTACTCCTGCATGGGCTATGACAAGTCCCGGAAGGCCACGGAAGACGACGCGCTGGCCAACGCCCGGCGGCAGGCGCTGGAGTACGCCGCGACGTACGTGAAGAGTGAGACGAAAGTCGAGGACGCGACGGTCCTCAAGGACCTGCTGGAGGCCTATGCCAACGGCACCGTCCGGATCCTCCAGGAACTCCAGCGGACCTGGTATACTGACCCCAAGACCGGAGAGTGCTTCCGGATCCGGGTCAAGGCCGAGATCCTTCCCGACACGAAGGCCATGGACCGGGTCGCCGCGAAGCCGGCCCTGGCGGACGACCCCGGGGCCCCGCTGAACGTCCGCGTCTGGACGGACAGGCAGACGTACCGGCAGTCGGAGCAGATCCGGATTTTCCTGAAGGGAAACCGGCCGTTCTTTGCCCGGGTGATCTACCGCGATACGAAGGGGCAGCTCCTCCAGCTGCTTCCGAATCCCTACCGGTCGGACAACTATTTCCAGGGAGGCGTGGTCTACGAGATCCCCTCCGGCAACGACCGGTTCCAGCTCGAGGTGGTTCCGCCCTTCGGGGAGGAGAAGATCATGGTCTACGCCAGCTCCTCTCCCATCGGCGACCTTCAGCTCGAGGCGGCGGGCGGAGTCTATGAAGTGCGGACGAAGGCGGCGGACATGGACGTGAAGGTCCGGGGAGTGAGCGTCGTCAAGGCGCCCGCAAAGAACGCAAAGCCGGATGGGCCGGTCGCCGGGGCGGGCTTTTTTGAGACCTCGGCGACGCTGCGGACGAACCGCTGAACGGAAGGAGGCCGGCCATGGGCAGGGCGGAAGCAGTATGGGACGGGATCTGGCTCGTTGGGGGACCGGACGTCACCCGGTCCGACGACGCCACGGTGTTCGTCGTCGATTTCCACGGGGAGCTGGTCATGATCGACTCCGGGGCCGGCGGCAGCTCGAAAGCCCTCCTGCGGAACATCGAAGAGGCGGGCCTGGATCCGAAGGCCATCTCCACCCTCATCCTGACCCACTGCCACATTGACCACATCGGGTCGGCTCCCTTCTTCCGCGACCGGTTCGGCTGCAGGATCCTGGTCCATGAACTGGACGCGGAGGCGATCGAGGCGGGGGACCCCGTCCGGACGGCGGCCAACTGGTACGAGACGGACTTCCCGCCCACCCGGGTGGACCGGCGCCTCAAGGGGGAGGAGGAGATCCTGGCATTCGGCGGCGAGGAACTGCACTGCCTTCACACGCCGGGCCACACGCCCGGCTCCATCGTGATCTGGCTCGACCGGAACGGGAAGCGGGTCCTTTTCGGGCAGGACATCCACGGTCCCTTCATGTCGGCCTTCCGCTCCAACATCAGCGACTGGCGGGCCTCCATGAAGAAGATCCTGGCTTTG